>JAQGJF010000060.1 GCA_028290765.1 Tardiphaga sp. | reverse complement strand
GATTCGCGACAACATCGCGCTGGCCGATCCCGGCATGGGCATGGAACGGGTGATCGCCGCCGCCGAACTGGCCGGCGCTCATGAATTCATCCTGCAACTGCCCGACGGCTACAACACCGTGGTCGGCGAGCGCGGCGCCAGCCTGTCGGGCGGGCAGCGCCAGCGCATCGCCATCGCGCGGGCGCTGGTGACCAATCCCCGGATCCTGATCTTCGACGAGGCGACCAGCGCGCTGGATTACGAGAGCGAGAACATCATCCAGCGCAACATGCAGCGGATCGCCGCCGGCCGCACCGTGCTGATCATCGCCCACCGGCTGTCGGCGGTGCGCCATGCCGATCGCATCCTCACCATCGAGGCTGGCCGGCTGATCGAGGACGGCAGCCATGACGAGTTGATGAAACGCGCTGGCCGCTACGCCACGCTTCACCAGTTGCAGGCGGGACTCCATGTCGTCAACTGAAACGCCGTCAACTGAAGCGGTAGCCAAAAGCCCTGCGGTCGAGAAAGCCAAGCAGCGCTGGAAGCGCGACGACACCGCGCGCCAGTTCCTGCCGGCGGCGCTGGAAATCCTCGAAACCCCGGCCTCGCCGGCCGGCCGCGCCATCGGCCTGACCATCATCCTGTTCTTCGTGCTGGCGCTGGCCTGGGCGATCATGGGCCATGTCGACATCATCGCCACCGCGTCGGGCAAAATCGTTCCGACCGGGCGGACCAAGACCATCCAGCCGCTGGAGACCGGCATCGTCTCGGCGATCCATGTCCGCGACGGCGACCATGTGACGGCGGGGCAAGTGCTGATCGAGCTCGACCGCACCGTCACCCAGGCCGAGCGAAAACATGTCGCGCAGGATCTGGTGGCGAGCCAGCTCGATGTCGCCCGGCTCCAGGCGCTTCACGACCAATTCGATTCGGGCGTGATCCCGCCGGGTCTCGTGGCGCCTGCCGGCGCGTCGGACGCGGATGTGGCCAGGACCCGCTCCACGATGAAGGCGCAGGCCGCCGAGCAATTGGCGAAAATGGCGTCGGTCCACCGGCAGATCGAACAGAAGCTGGCGGAAGCCCAGTCGATCACCGCGACTATCGCCAAGATCGACGCCTCGATGCCGCTGGTGGAAGAAAGCGCCTCGATCCGGCGCAAGGCGATGGAAATCCAGTATGGCAACCATATTGCATGGCTCGACGCCCAGACCCGCCTGGTCGAGCAGCAGAACGAGCGGCTGGTGCAGCAGCGCAAGCTGGTGGAGATCGCCGCCGCCCGCCAGGCGCTCGAGCAGCAGCTCGAGCAGACCAAGGCCGGCTATGAGCGCCAGGTCCTCAACGATCTCTCGGACGCCGGCAAGAAGGTCGACGAGTTGAGCCAGGACCTGGTCAAGGCCGAGCGCAAGGCCAGCGAGCAGATGCTGCGCGCGCCGATCGACGGCACGGTTCAGCAATTGGCGATGCACACCGTCGGCGGCGTGGTGACGCCGGCCCAGCAATTGATGCTGGTGGTGCCGATCGACAGCAAGCTGGAAGCCGAGGCGATGATTTCCAACCGCGACGTCGGCTTCGTGCGCGACGGGCAGGCCGCCGAGGTCAAGATCGATACCTTCAACTTCACCCGTTACGGCCTGATCGAAGGCAAGGTGGTCAGCGTCTCGCGCGACGCCATCATCAAGGACAAGCCGCTGGATTCGGCGTCGCGCGGCAAGGCCGGCGGCGCGCTGTCGGAATCCAGCGAGCCAGCGGGACAAGAGCTGTTGTATTCCGCGCGCATCGCGCTGGAGCGCGCCGACATGGAGATCGACGGTCGCACCGTGGCGCTGGCGCCAGGCATGGCGGTGACGGTCGAGATCAAGACCGGTACCCGCCGGCTGATCGAATATGTGATGTCGCCGCTGCTGCGCTACCGGCATGAGAGTTTAAGGGAGAGGTAGAGGTGCCAGGTATCATGACGACGATCGATGAAAACAGATCGCCGGTTGCCAGATCGGCAGGCGCGGGTGTCACAGAAGAGCGGTCGAGCCAGAGTGTCAGCCCTCCCATCGGTGTTCGACAAGGCGTAATTGACCCTGCCGCCGGGGTGAGAAACAGGCGCTGGATCGTTCGCGACTTGCCCTTCAGGCATATGGTCGTCAACGATCTTTTCGATGCTCCGGTGCTCGAACGCCTGAAGACCAGCTTCAGGGAGCGGATTCAGGACCGTGGCGCAAGTCGGACCCGGACGGCCAATTACGACGCGACGATAATACCGATGAACGACAGCGATCGGATTCCGTTCGCGCCTTTTCTCGATCTCGAATGGCTGCGGTTGATATCCAGGGCCATGGCTGTCGATCCCTGCTTCGAAGTCGACGGTGCGCTGCATTCCCATCCGGCGGGAAGCCGCAGCGGCTGGATTCACAATGATTACAATCCGGGATGGTTCGCACGGGGCGCCCGTGAAGGCGAGGTCTATCTCAACGCAACCGACATCTGCGACTACAGGACCGGCAGAGTGCCGCCGTCAAGCACGTCTCCGGTTTGCCGGATGCGATACCTGACGCTGATCTACTATCTCGAGAATCCGCCATGGAAGCCGGGTATGGGCGGCGAAACCGGGATCTACCTCAGCCAGCGGCAATCGATCGACCTGGCCGACGTCTTCGTTCCTCCCCATGAAAACACGTTGCTGGTGTTCGAGTGCACGCCGCATTCCTGGCATTCGTTCCGCACGACAAACTTTCGACGAAATTCGCTGACGCTCTGGCTGCATCGTGATTCCGGGCAAGCCAAACAACAATGGCCGCATCATGAACCCGTCTACTGGACGTAAGACGCTGCTGCTGACCGGGGGTTCCGGGCAGCTCGGCACCGCGATCCTCGACTTGCTGGGTGATCAGCTCGACGTCATCGCTCTGACTCACGCGAGCGGGTTGAGCACCGCCTCGCAGGAGGCGAGCGTATTCGATCTGGAGGCGGGCCAGCAGAAAAAGCCGTTCGTGCGAACGGTCGCGTGTGACCTCACCTCCGAGGAGCAAATCGTCAAGACGATACAGGACATCGTTTCGATCGGCCCCAGGATCGACTACGTGATCGCCGCCGCGGGCGATGGCCGTTTCCTGGGTCCGACCACCGATGCGCTGATGCTGCTAGGCGACGTGCGACGCCAATTCGATCTGCATGTGTTCGCGCCGGCGCTGATCTGCTCGGCATTATTCCACTATCAGTGGAAGCATTTGCCGGTCGAGGGGCGGACCACTTCGGTCCTTCTGATATCGAGCCTTGCGGGAAGCGAACTTTTCAAGAACTCGGATCAGGGCTTTTACGCGGCAAGCAAGGCTGCGACGAATATGCTGGTCATGCACATGGCGGACGAATATGGCCGCTACGGGATCGCGGTGAATGCGCTCGCGCCGAATAGCTTTCCGAGCGGATGAGGCGGCTATGGCTGTCGGCTTCTAGCAGGCATGGCCGGACGCGCCAGCGCGTCCCGGCTCTTGCTTCACTCAGCCA
>JAQGJF010000043.1 GCA_028290765.1 Tardiphaga sp. | reverse complement strand
AATATCGACTTCGTGATCTTTCCGGAACGCTGGGCGGTGGCGGAAAATACTTTTCGGCCGCCCTGGTACCACATGAACATCATGTCGGAGTTCATGGGCCTGATCTACGGCGTCTACGACGCCAAGCCGCAGGGTTTTACCCCCGGCGGCATCAGCCTGCACAATTGCATGCTGCCGCACGGCCCGGACCGCGAGGCGTTCGACCACGCCAGCAATTCGGAGCTCAAGCCCGTAAAACTCACCGGCACCATGGCCTTCATGTTCGAGACCCGCTATCCGCAGCGCGTCACCAAACACGCGGCAACATCCGCCACGTTGCAGGATGACTACGCCGATTGCTGGAAGGGACTCGAAAAGCGCTTCGATCCGAACAAGCCGTGAGGGGCCGGAAGCCATCATGACCGAAACCAACGACGCCGTCCTGTACGGCTATTTCCGCTCGACGGCGGCGTACCGCGTGCGCATCGCGCTGGGACTGAAAGGTCTCAGCGCGCAGCATCGCTTTGTGCATCTGCGCAAGGGCGAGCAGACGCAGGACGCCTATCGCAGCATCAATCCGGCCGGGCTGGTGCCGTTTTGGAGCGACGGCGATCTGCATCTGGCGCAGTCGCTGGCGATCATCGAATATCTCGACGAGACCCACCCAGACCCGCCGCTGCTGCCGCAGGGCGCGCAGGCCCGCGCCATCGCCCGCGAGATGGCGCAGGTGGTATGCTGCGACATCCACCCGGTCGGCAATCTGCGGGTGCTGAACCGGCTGATCGAACTCGGCGTCGATGACGCCGCGCGGACAAAATGGTCGCAGCACTGGATCGAGACCGGGTTCGACGCGATCGAGAGCCGGCTCAAGCAATTGCCGGGACCCTTCGCATTCGGTGCCCAGCCGACGCTGGCCGACATCTGCATCGTACCGCAGGTCTTCAATGCGCGCCGCTTCGGCGTCGATCTCGCGCCCTACCAGCGCATCCGCGAAATCGATGCGGCGGCGGCGCGGCTGGAGGCGTTTGCCACTGCCGAGCCCGGCCGCCAGCCCGACGCCGAATGATTCGCTTCTCACGCTTGTTCTGACTGGACTCCTCATGAACCCCAACGATCCCAGCCTGCGCTCCTTCATCGACGTCGATCCGTCGTCGGATTTCCCGATCCAGAATTTGCCCTATGGCGTGTTTTCGACAGACGGTGTGGCGCCCAGGGTCGGCGTCGCGATCGGCGATTATGTGCTCGATCTGTGGGAGCTCGAGCAGGACGGGCGGCTGGATGTCGGCGAGCTCGGGGTTTTTGCGGAGGCCAGCCTCAATCGTTTCATGTCGCTGGGACCGAAGATCTGGTCGAAGACCCGGGCACGGATCAGTGAATTGCTGCGCCACGATCATCCGGAACTGCGCGACAATGACGCCTTGCGCAGCCTCGCGCTGGTGCCGATCAAGACCGTGAAAATGCATCTGCCGATCACGGTCGCCGGCTACACCGACTTCTATTCGTCGAAAGAGCACGCCACCAATGTCGGCGTCATGTTTCGCGGCAAGGACAACGCCTTGCAGCCGAACTGGCTGCATATGCCGATCGGCTACAACGGCCGCGCCTCGACCGTCGTGGTTAGCGGCACGCCGGTGCGCCGTCCGCGCGGCCAGTTGAAGCCACCGAGCGCCGAGGTGCCGAGCTTTGGCGCCTGCAAGCGGCTCGATTTCGAGCTCGAAATGGGCGTCGTGGTCGGCCAATCCTCGGCGATGGGCGAAATGCTCACCGAAGCGCAAGCCGAGGCGATGATTTTCGGTTTCGTCCTGCTCAACGACTGGAGCGCGCGCGACATCCAGCAATGGGAGTATGTGCCGCTGGGGCCGTTCCAGGCCAAGGCTTTTGCCACTTCGATCAGTCCGTGGATCGTGACCCGCGAGGCGCTGGAACCGTTCCGCCGGCGCGGGCCGGTGCAGGAGCCGGCGCCGCTGCCGTACCTCCAGCAGACGGGCACCCATAATTACGACCTGCAGCTCGAAGTCGGCCTGCGCGCGCCGAGCATGGCGGCGCCTGCCGGCATCTGCAGCACCAATTTCAAATACATGTACTGGTCCTCGGTGCAGCAATTGGTGCATCACGCCTCCTCCGGCTGCGCCATGAATGTCGGCGACCTCTTGGGATCCGGCACCATCAGCGGCCCGGAAAAACACCAGCGCGGCAGCCTGCTCGAAATCAGCTGGAATGGCACCGAGCCGGTCGAATTGCCCGGCGGCGTCAAGCGGACGTTTCTCGAAGACGGCGACTCGCTCAGCTTTCGCGGCTGGTGCCAAAGCGAGGGCTATCACATCGGCTTCGGCGAAGTCGAGGGCACCATTGTGCCGGCGGAATGAAGCGCGTCACCGATCCGACGGCGTTGCGCTGACGGAAACGCGCTCCCTCTCCCAAAGGGAGAGGTGGCCGAACTCGCGCATCCCGTTCCAGATGAAGGTCTAAGCTCTAGCCCGCGGTTTTGCCAGCGGCAGCTTCTGGGTTTCTTTCAAGCGGTCGAGCACGATCGACGAGCGCACATGCGCCACGCTCTGGTGCGGCATCAGCACGTTGTTGACGATATCCGACAGGCTCTTGAGGTCACGCAGCACCGCCTTGAGCAGGTAGTCGGCGTCGCCGGTGAGCGAATAGGCCTCCTGGATGTCGTCGACGCGGTTGACCAGCGCGCGGAACTTTTTGGCATTGTCGGGCGAATGGGTGGCCAGCGTGATGTGGATGAAGGCGATCACGTTGAAACCGAGCGGTTCGCTGGCAAGCTCCGCGTGATAGCCGGCGATGACCTTCTCTTCCTCGAGCCGCATCCGCCGCCGCGAGCATTGCGATGCCGACAGCCCGGCGACGTCGGCGAGCTGCTGGTTGGTCAGCCGGCCGTCATCCTGCAAGGCGGCCAGGATCTTCAGGTCGAAAGGATCAACTGAAATCATGCGTCAAATGCCTTATTCATGCACAAACCGTGCATACCTATAGCTGAATCCCCCGCGATTTGCATGCACCTTGCGGCCGATATGACCGAAACTCCATGGCAGCCAATCAGGGAGATCAGCGATGGGTCCATTTCCGCACGACGCACCGGCCGCCACCATCAGCGCCGAAAATCCAATGGGGACCGATGGCTTCGAGTTCGTCGAGTATGCCCACCCCAGGCCCGAAGAGCTGCACGCGCTGTTCAAGCTGATGGGTTTTGCGCCGGTGGCGCGGCACAAGTCCAAGAAAATCACGGTCTACCGTCAGGGCGACGTCAATTACCTGGTCAACGAACAGCCCGGTAGTCACGGCTTCAACTTCGTCGCCGCGCACGGACCCTGCGCGCCGTCGATGGCGTTTCGCGTCGTCGATGCGCAGCAGGCCTACGCGCGGGCGTTGTCGCTCGGCGCCGAGCCGGCGGAGGCGTCATCGGCGCAGAAGACGCTCGATGTCCCGGCCATCAAGGGCATCGGCGGCAGCCTTTTGTATTTCGTCGATCGCTACGGCGCCAAGGGTTCGGCCTATGACATCGAGTTCGACTGGCTGGGCGAGAAGAATCCGCGTCCGCAAGGCGCCGGGCTGTTCTATCTCGATCACCTCACCCATAACGTCCAGCGCGGCCGTATGGATGTCTGGACCGGCTTCTACAAGAAACTGTTCAACTTCCGGCAGATCCGCTTTTTCGATATCGAGGGCCGTGCCTCCGGTCTGTTTTCGCGGGCGCTGACCAGCCCGGACGGCAAGATCCGGATACCGATCAACGAGGACGCCGGTGATGCCGGCCAGATCGAGGAATATCTGCACGTCTATCGCGGCGAAGGCATCCAGCACATCGCCT
>JAQGJF010000026.1 GCA_028290765.1 Tardiphaga sp. | reverse complement strand
GCAGCTTCTGCATCATCCCCAAACTGCGCGGCGATCTGGTGTCGCGTCCGGCGGGCGATGTGCTGCGCGAGGCCGAGAAACTTGTCGCCGCCGGCGTCAAGGAGTTGCTGGTGATCTCGCAGGATACCTCGGCCTATGGCGTCGATCTGAAATACGCTTCGAGTCCCTGGAAGGATCGCGAGGTCCGCGCCAGGTTCTTCGACTTGGCCAAGGAGCTCGGCGAACTCGGCGCCTGGGTCCGGCTGCAATATGTCTACCCCTACCCCCATGTCGACGAGGTGATCGGCTTGATGACGGAGGGCAAGATCCTGCCCTATCTCGACATTCCGTTTCAGCACGCCAGCCCTGAAATCCTCAAAGCCATGAAGCGTCCGGCGGCGCAGGAAAAGACGCTGGCGCGGATCAAAAAGTGGCGCGAGCAATGCCCTGAACTCACGCTGCGCTCGACCTTTATCGTCGGATTTCCCGGCGAGACAGAGAGCGATTTCGCCACCCTGCTCGACTGGCTCGAAGAAGCCGAGATCGATCGTCTCGGCGCCTTCAAATATGAGCCGGTCGCCGGCGCCATCTCGAACGCGCTCGGCAACGCGTTGCCTGAGGAAGTCAAGCAGGAGCGCTGGAATGCGCTGATGGCGCGGCAGCAGACGATCTCGGCGCGCCGGCTGAAGCGCAAGGTCGGCACAAGGCAGCAAATCATCATCGACGAGGTCGGCCCGACCGTCTCCAAGGGTCGCTCAAAAGCCGACGCGCCCGACATCGACGGCGCGGTCTATGTCTCGAGCCGCCGCCCGCTGCGGGTCGGCGAGATCGTCACCGCGAAAATCGAACGCGCGGATGCCTACGACCTGCACGGCAGCGTGGCGGGGTTCTAGGTTTCGGCGAGCGGTTCGAAACCGATCTCGAACATCTTTCTATGAACTTTGCACCGGTTGGGGCTTTTGGTGAACGGAAACGGCCCGATCCTGGAACTGCCGCGAGACCGGGTCATTCCGCTGCGGAAGTCGGACATCATCGGAGGCCTGCAGGCCGAGGGCCTGCTTGACGAGGCGGGACAGGCCGCCTTTGGGCAATTTGCGCGCATGCTCGGCGCGGTTTTTCACTACCAGTATCTCGAAAAAATCGATCGGCTGCGCGAGGCCTATTTCCTGTTTGATCCCGAAGTCGATCCGTCGAATTTCAGCTCCGCAATCGACCTCGATGCGGCCTACCGGACCCTGAGCGAGGAATTCGTACGAGTCCTGCAGGACGCCAACTTCGTCGCGCTCGGATATGACGAAATCAGGCGTGCCTTTGCCGAGCGCGCGCGTGTGCGCCTGAGGATCAAGGCACCGGTCGAAGACTATCGCGACGTCCGTATGTTTCGCCGCGGGCATCATATCGAAGCCATCGAGGACCCGATCTGGTTTGGACTGCGCCATCGTCGGCGCGAGGTCCTAGTCTACGACGATGTGGTGTTGATGATCGCCACCAAGCCAGGACAGGCGCGCTCAGCCGGTGTGCACGAGACGCTGGCGAGCGCCAGGCATGGCGGGCAAAAAGTCCGCGACGGCGCTGTCCTGTTCAAGTATTTCCGCCACATCGCCCGCGCCGATCTCAAGGCGTTGTTTCCCAATGCCCGGGTGGTGCGAAGCCTGTTCGACCATCTGACGCTGGGCGTTCCGGCGATCATTGGCGGCATTCCGATTCTGCTCAAGCTCGCCTCGACCCTGACGGTGCTCTTCCTCGTCGCGGGTTTTTATCTCGGTGTGAGCGGCGGAATCGGTGACAATGATACTGAACGGGCGCTGGCCGCACTCAGCGGCCTGTTCGCGCTCGGCGCCTTCATGCTGCGGCAATGGGGAAACTTCCACCGGCAGTCGCTGATCCATCAGAAGCAGCTCACCGACAATATCTATTACCGCAACATCAACAACAACTCCGGTACCTTCACTTACATCATCGGCGAGGCCGAGGATCAGGATTGGAAAGAGGCGCTTCTGGCCTATTTCTGTCTGTTGACGGCCGAGGCGCCACTTGCGCGGGAGGCGCTCGACGCGCGGGTCGAGGAATTGCTCGCACGCGCGTTCGGCGTTACGGCGGACTTCGAAATCGGCAGCGCGCTGGCGTGGCTCAAGCGTCTCGATCTGTTGCAGGAAGCCGAGGGCCATTTCTCGGCCGTGCCGCTAGTCGACGCGCTGGCGCGGCTCGACCGGCAGTGGAGCGGCTTTTTTTCCAGCAAGGGGGCCGGACAGCCTTGACGTCGCCACGCTTTGCGATGTATTGCCGCGTCATGACATTCAACCGGACCACTTTCCGCGCCACCCTGCGTCGTCGCTCGTTCGACGATGATGGGTCGCGCCGTGTCCGACGACGAAGCTGAACAGATAACAGCTTTAAGTTTTCGAGAAGGCCGCACCCGCAAGTGCGGCCTTCTCGCGTTTTGGCCTGCTTTCAATCAACCCATTGCACCTCATTGGAGATCACCATGAATATCGCGACCCATCCGTTCGATGCGCTGATGGAAATCACAGCGCGGCCGCCGATCGTCTTCGTCAGGGGCGAAGGCGCATTTCTGTGGGACGACAGCGGCAAGCGCTATCTGGATTTCGTGCAGGGCTGGGCCGTCAATTGCCTCGGCCATTCGCCGCCGGTTGTGGCGCAAGCGCTTGCCGAGCAGTCCAAACTGCTGCTGACGCCGAGCCCGGCCTTCTACAACGCGCCGAGTCTCGAGCTTGCCCAGGCGCTGGTGGATCGCAGCTGCTTCGATCGGGTGTTCTTCGCCAACTCGGGCGCCGAGGCCAATGAAGGCGCCATCAAGCTGGCGCGCAAATATGGCGCCAAACATCGTTCCGGCGCCCAT
>JAQGJF010000014.1 GCA_028290765.1 Tardiphaga sp. | reverse complement strand
AGGAGAATCGGTTGATGTTTCGTCGCATCGCCGCGCTGGCGCTGGCCTGTTGCGCTTTGACTGGGCCGGTTTCCGCCGCCGACTATCCCGATCATGCCATCAAGATGGTCGTGCCGTTTGCCGCGGGCGGCGGCACCGACGTGCTGGCGCGGATCATCGCGCAAAACCTCAACAGCAAATGGGGGCAACCGGTGGTGGTGGAAAATCAGGCCGGTGCCTCGGGCCTGCTCGGCACCAGGGCGGTGATGTCGGCGCCGCCCGACGGTTATACGTTGCTGATGGCATCGACCGGCTCATTGATGACGGTCTCGGCCAGCGCCGGTGGCGACGGTCCGTTCGACGTTAACAAATACCTCACGCCGATCGTGGTCGGTGCCGCGCCGCCCTATCTGCTGGTGGTCAGCCCGGCGTTGAAAGTCACCTCGACCGCCGATCTGGTCAAGTTCGCGAAGGCGACGCCGGAAGGCCTGACCTTCGGGTCGTCCGGCGTCGGCGCGGCCTCGCATCTGTCCGGGCTGCTGTTCGCCAACGATACCGGCATCAAGATGCTGCATGTGCCCTACAAGGGGACCGGGCCTGCCGTGACCGATCTGCTCGGCGGCCGCATCGACGTGATGTTCGCGCCGGGTACGGTGGTGCAGCAATTCGTGCAGACCGGCCAGCTCAAGGCGCTCGGCGTCACTGACACCAAACGATCCAAATTCTATCCCGACGTTCCGACCGTCGCCGAAGGCGGCGTGCCGGGTTATGAATCGGTCGGCTGGTTCGGCCTGCTGGCGCCGGCGAAGACGCCGCCGGACATTGTCAGGAAGATCAACGAAGCGATCGTCGCCGCCATGGACACCAAGGAATTCCGCGATGGCTTGGCGACGCTCGGCGCCGAGCCGAAGCCGCAGACGCCGGAAGAGTTCGGCCAGTATATCAATGCCGACGTTGCCAAATGGAGCAAGGTCGTGAAAGACAACAACGTTCAACTGCCGGGAGGAAAGTGAAATGCGTTTGGCGACTTTTGTCGATCTGTCTGCCTATAACGGGCCGCGTTTCGGGATCGTGCATGGCGATCGGATCGTCGACGTCGTTGCTGCCGCGGACGCATTGCGTCAGGCAGCGCCCGCCACCAGCGTGAAAGCCGCGCTCACCAGCGGGGCGCCTACGTTGAAGGCGCTGCAGGCACTGGTCGACCAGGCCGCGGCCAAGGGATTGGCCCGCCCCACGGCCGGCCTCAAATTCCTGCCGCCGATTCCCGATCCGTCAAAGTTCTTTTGCGTCGGCAAGAACAACAAGAAGCACCGCGAGGAACTGCTCGCCAACAAGATGCTGACCGAAATCCCCAACGAGCCGACCGGCTTCATCAAGCTGGTCACCACCATGGCCGGCGACGGCGACGTGGCGGCGAAGCCGGACGACATCACCACGCTCGATTACGAGCCGGAGCTTTGCTACGTGGTCGGCAAGCGAGCTCATGGCGTCAAGAAGGCCGAGGCGATGGATTATATCGCCGGCTTCACCCTGACCAACGACATCAGCGCGCGCGAAATCCAGAAACGCGAGGTCGCCTCCGGCAGCCGGTTCTGGACCGCCAAGAACATGCCGGGTTTTGCGCCGGTCGGTCCGTATATCCTGACCATGGATGAGGTCGCCGATACAGACAATCTGTGGGTCACCTGCGACGTCAACGGCGAACGCCGGCTGCGCGCCAATACCGGCGATTATCTCTACAAGATCGCCGACGTGCTGGAGCATTTTTCACGTTACGTCGTGTTCGAGCCCGGCGACCTGATCGCCATGGGCGCGCCGAGCGGCGTCGCGGTCGGTCAGCCCAACGCCGCCGAGCTGTATCTCAAGCCCGGCGACGACATGGTGATTGCGTTCGAAGGGTTGATGTCGCTGCGTACGAAGATTGTGGGGCCGGGTTAGTTAGCGTTCGTCATGGCCGGCAAAAGCGCGAAGCGCGTCTTCGCGCATATCTCCCGGGCATCCACGTCTTGACGGCGTTGGTGAAGGTAGAGACGTGGATGGCCAGGACGAGCCCGGCCATGACGTGAGGATATCTTTCTACTCCACCACCTCGTCCGCCAGCGCCAGCAGCGTCTGCGGAAACGTGAAGTTCAGTTTTCGCGCGGTCTGAAGATTCAGCACGAGCTGGTATTTCGTCGGCGCCTGCGCCGGCAGGTCGGCCGGCTTGACGCCGCGCAGCACGCGATCGACATAATCCGCGGTCTGGTGAAAGGCGGCGAAGGTGTCGGGCCCATAGGCCATCAGCCCGCCGTCGATCGCGAGTTGCCGGTAGGTATAGACGGCGGGCAGCTTGAAACGCTCGACCAGCCGGACGATCGCGGGGCCGTTCGACGCATTGAACGGATCGGCCGGGATGATGACGCTGGTGCCGCTGACGGCGGCGAGTTCCGCGAGCTTGGCTTCCAGTTCGGTGAGATCGCGTACCGGCGCCAGCTTGATCCTTGTGCCCAGGCCCGGCTGACCTTCGAAGAATTTGAAGTAAAAGCCGGCGGTGCCAGGATTGAACAATAGCGTGGTCTGCGCCACACCGGGCGAAACCTGCTTCAGCAGTTCGAACCATTTTCCGATCAGCGGCGGTTCGAAGAAGATGAAGCCGGTGAGGTTGCCGCCGGGCCGCGACATGGTTTCGATATAGCCGAGGCCAACTGGGTCGGCGGTCAGGTTGAACACGATCGGAATTGTCTGCGTCGCCTTGTGGAGCTCGCCGGTGACCGCGGTGCCGTTGCTGACGATGATGTTCGGATTCGAGGCGACGAGTTGAGGCACGATCTCGCGGATCCGCGCCATGCTGCCGCCGGCCCAGTAGGTTTCGAGCCTGGCGGTCTCGCCGTCGATCCAGCCGCGCTCTTTCAGGCCGGCCATCAGCGCGGCGTGGCGGCCGACGCCTTCGGGGTCGCCTTCGCGAACGCCCATCATGACGGCGATCCGGCGCGGGCGTCCGGCATGCTGCGCCCGTGTCGTTGTCGGCCAGGAGGCGGAGAGGGCCGCCGCGCCGCCGATGAACTCACGCCGCCTCATGTCCGCTCCCGCGTCCGGTTCGGGGCATGCTAGCAGCGGGGCCGAGCGCTGTGGAAGGGACTATTTGCGGCTTGTTACGACTTGTTGCGAAACGCCCACGGCGCAACACGGCGCTCGACCACGTCGAATACCGAAAACAGGATCATCCCCATCATCAAAAGGATGCTCAGGGCGGCAAAGGCGAGCGGCATGTTGAGGCTGGTGGTCGCCAGCACCAGTACATAGCCGAGGCCTTTGCCGGCGGCAATCATCTCGCCGACGACATTGCCGATGAAGGCACCGGCCGCCGCCACTTTCAGCGAGGCGAAGAAATACGGCAGCGTGCGCGGTACGCCGACTTTCTGGAAGATCTGCGCCTTCGAGGCGCCGAGCACGCTTAGCATCTCCCACAGATCCGGCTCGATGGTGCGCAGCCCGGTGACGACGTTGACGACGATCGGAAAGAACGCGATCAGCGCGCCGGCGAGAATCTTCGGCACCGACCCGACCCCGAACCAGACCACGAAGATCGGGATGAAGGCCGACATCGGCAGTGCCTGCAGGCCGCCGAGCAGCGGATACAGCAGCCGGCTCACGGCGGCCGAATAGCCGATGGCGAGACCCGTCGCCATGCCGAGCGCGGCGCCGATGCCGAGGCTGACCAGCGTGCCGATGATGGTGGTGAGCGCATGCTGCGCCAGGATCGGCGCCACTGCCGATGCCGTGAGCAGCACCGTGGACGGCGCCGGCAGGATATAGGGCGCGACGCCGGTTAGTCGCACCAGCGCTTCCCACAGCGCGAAGAACAGCGCCAGCGCCAGCACCGCCTCTGCGACGAGATGTTTATACGAGCGCATCAGTGATCGATCTTCAGGCGAAGCCGGTTGGCAAAGGCGATGAATTCCGGCGTATAGGCATCGGCGCGGCTGCGCGGCTTCGGCAGGTCGATCGTCTCCTCATGGACGATGGTCCCCGGTCGTCGCGACAGCACGATGACGCGGTCGGACAGGAACACCGCCTCGCTCAGCTGATGCGTGATCAGCACCATGGTGCTGCCGGTCTTGGCCTGCAGCTCCTGCAGCACCAGCCATAATTCCTCGCGGGTGAAGGCATCGAGCGCGGCGAATGGTTCGTCGAGCAGCAGCACTTCCGGGTCCGCGATCAGCGCGCGGCACAGGCTGACGCGCTGGCGCATGCCGCCGGACAATTCCCAGATGTTTCGCCCCTCGGCGCCGGTCAGGCCGACGGTCGCGAGCAATTCGCGGGCCTTGTCGAGATAGGCGGCGCGCGGCCGATGCAGGATCTCGACCGGCAGCAGGATATTGTCGAGCACGCTGCGCCACGGCAGCAGCAGCGAATCCTGGAACGCCATGCCGATGCCCGGCGGGGGCTTGTCGAAGGCCCGGTCACGGAATGTGAGCGTGCCGGCGGTGGGGTGCTGCAGCCCGGTCAAGAGCTTCATCAGGCTGGTCTTGCCGCAGCCGCTGGGACCGACGATCGACAGAAATTCGCCCTTGCGGATGTCGAAGTCGATCGCGGTCAGGGCCGTGACCGCATCGCCCTCCTTGGCGGGATAGACAAATTCGAGGGCGCGGGCCTGGTACAGCGTCTCAACCGCCAACGACGCTTTCTCCGTGGTCCGCATCCGTCATTCCAGCGAGGCCGCCGGGTGAAGCCCCTTACTTCAAGTTACGCTCGTCGGCTTTCGGCAGATAGGCGTCGGTATAGACTTCCTTGGCTTCCGGAACCCGTTGCAGGCTGAACGGCTCGACCAGCAGGCTGATGAACTTGGTGACATCGGCTTCGTTCTGGTAGGCGACGCCCTTCTCGATCACTCGCTTGGTGAAATAGTAGTTCTCGTTGGAGTAATCGAGCGAAATCTCCTCGGCGGTGCGGGTCAGCAGCGGTTCGCGCGCCATCAGCGCGTCGATGGCGGCCTTCGGGTCCTTCTTGGCGTCGATCAGGCCTTTGGCATAGGCACCTACCACGCCCTTGGCGGCTTCCGGATGCGCCGCCGCCCACGACTTCTTCAGGATCAGCGCATTGCCGTAGAGGTTGTCGACATAGTCGCTGAACTTGAACTGGTAGAGATCGCCGGGCGCGTAGCCGAGCTTGGCAAAATTGGCATTCGCGGTGGCGGCGAACTGCGCCGCGCCGTCGCTCTGGCCCTGCTTGACGGTGACGCCGAGCAGATCCGGAGCGACCTCGACCCAGTTGACCGAGGTCGGGGATATGCCGACCGCCTTGGCAAAGGACTGGAAGATCAGTTTGGAGGTGGAATTCGGCTGCGTCGAGATCTTGCGGCCGGCAAGATCGGTCGGCTTGGCGATGCCGGTGGCCTTCGGGCCGGTCACAGCGTCCGCCGAGGCGTCGAACGAAATCAGCACCGCAATGGCGTCAAAGCTCGGATCCTTGGCGATGGCCTGCACCAGCGCCGGCAGGTAGCCGGTGCCGGCCTGATAGGTGCCGGCCGCGATCTTGGTGACGACATCGGCGGAGCCGAAGCCGCGCACGATGTCGATCTTGACCCCGCCCTCGGTGAAATAGCCGCGCGCGTCGGCGAGCACCAAAGGCGCGCTGTCGCCGGCCAGCACCCAGCCGGTCGAGAGCGTGACCAGTTCGGCTGCGTGGGTGAGACCGGGAGCCGCCACGGAGAGCGCTGCCAGCGAAATCAGACCAAGCAGAAGTTGTTTTGCAGACATGAGGTTCACCGATCAATAGCTGTAGGATTTCGGCATTTCGCCGTAGCAGAATTCGCTCACCACGGTGGCCACCCAGTCGGCCAGCGCGTCGAACAGTTCGTTGCCCATTTCCGCCGAAGCCACCGAGGGAAAGCCGAGGATGCCGCGGTATTCGGGATCGTGGCTGGTGGTCTTGCGTGGCGCATAGACGCCGCCGCCCGAGGTGATCGGCGAGACGAACGGCGCGGCCATCGGCGCGGTTTCGAGCACATAGTCCTTCATGCTCTCGCGCACGACCAATTCCGGATGCTGCCAGAGCTGCCGCGCGGTTTCGCCCATGCCGCCGTGGCCGTCGCGAACATTCTTTGGAATATCCTTGGTCAATTCTGCCGGCAGCCGCTCCAGGATCGTCGGTAGGATCTGAACGATCAGCGGCAGCCAGTTCAGCACGATCACCTTGAGGTCGTCGTCGGTCTCGCTGGCCAGTTCGCGCGCCGCCACCATCAGCGCACCGAGACTCATGTCGTGGCCCATCACCAGCGCGATATTCTTGATGCCGTCGCGGTAGAGGTTGAGGCAGAATTCCTTGACCACCAGGATCAGCGTGGTCGGCTTGATGTCGATGCTGCCCGGAAAGCGCAGATTGGAAATCGGACCGAACGGGACGGTCGGGCCGAAGATCGCAATGCGTCCCTTGGCTTCCAGCTTCAGCACCGCACGGCGCACGATCTCCTCGATCTGGAAATTGTCCTGGCCGAGCGGCAGGTGGCCGGCGTGCTGCTCGATCGCGCCCATCGGCAGCAGCGCCACGTCGGTACGCTTCAGCAGCGCGGCGAGTTCCTCCGACGTCATCGTGGTCCAGGATTTTGGACCCCTCACCGAATAGAGAATTTCAGAATCCAAGGTCGCTCTCCGCTGGGCCATCGATATC
>JAQGJF010000001.1 GCA_028290765.1 Tardiphaga sp. | reverse complement strand
CTTATAGCTTGTTCTGTTCGGTTGTCTCCCGAGGAAGTAAACGCGCGCTTAAACTCAAGCCGTTGGTGTGCCTGTTTGCGCAAAGAATCCGTCGTGATCGGCAAATCGATCCGTGAGTTCCGATCGGGGAACCGTTAATTGAGAATCGAGTTCGGTACCGGTCTATCGAACCTGTCAATGATCCGAGATAGCCCGAAGATAGCGCGCCACCGAAGCGTCGAAGGCTTGCCGGCCACCGGACTCGATATTGCGCCCCCACCAGGCGCCGTAAACACGGTCGAACGAGAACGGCGACACCGCCGACTGGATTGCGCGCACCGCCGCTGCGTTGAGCGGCACATAGTTCGGGAAGCTATGCATGAAGCTGACGTGACGCCGGTCCATCGTCACCGTGGCGACATCGCCGCACAGCAAGGCGCCCTTGCCGCCTGCCCCTTCCGACCAATGCATCACCGTTCCACCGGGAAAGTGACCTCCGCACCGGATCAGCCTCAACGCGGCCGACAGCGGACAGGTTTCGCCGGACCATCGCACGATCGAAGGATGCGGCCGCGTGATCCATTCGCCGTCGTCCGCATGCAGATAGATCGGCACGCCACCGAACGCCTCGCTCCACTCCGCCATCACGCCATAATAATGCGGATGAGAGATTGCGATCGCCTTCAGCCCACCGATCGCCTTGATCCGCTCAATGGCCTCCGGGGTCACGAGCGGGATACAATCCCACAACACGCACCCGTCCGACTCCTGAACCAGCAGCGCGCGCTGGGCGATGGCGAAATCTGGCTTGATGCCGATCCCTGTCAGACCACCGTCGTCGCGCCAATCGATCTGATGGGTCCGGGACAGTTCGTCCATGCTGGTCCAGCTCTGGCCGCTCCAGCGGACGTATTGCCGGTCATCCTCGCAGATCTTGCAGCGCGCCGGCGGCGTTTCGCTCTCGGCATATTGCTGACCACATTGCACACAGATCCAGGCTGTCATGGGAATCCTACCTCGAGGCACGTCTCAATTTAGCTGCATCGCCACACCTCGGTCATTTCGACCGATACACGCCCGCCAACCATTTTGTGACGATGCTCTGGATCGCGGCCTCTCGGCCACGATAGAAGTGATCGCAATTCGGCACAATCTCGACGTCACAGGGGCCGCCGGCGCGTGCCGCAAAATCCTCGGCGGGATAAGGCTCCTTCGCCTCCTGGTCGCCGCGGACATATAGCACCGGGCATTTGATGCGCGGGGCCAGATCGAGCGTATGCGGCATCGTGGTGAAACGGTCGACCATGCTCTCGGCGCTGAGCACATACCACCAGCCGGGGAACAGGATCAGTTCACTTCCTTTTCCGGCGGCGACCAGCGCCTTGGCCGACTCGAAGGCCTCGGCGAACCGGTCGCCCGCTAGCATGCGTTGCGAATTCCTGGTGTGCTCGATTCCGCCGCCGCGATGCGCCGAGAGCAGAATGAGGGCGGGCGTTTCCGGATGTTCCGAAACGTGGATCGTCCCGAGCATGCCGCCGTTGCTGTGTCCGATCACGACCGGTGCTGAAAATCCGCGATCGGCCAGCCACGCCGCGGCATGATTGTTGTCGGCGACGCCTTCGCTCGTACGCTGAAATGCACCGCCCTCCGCCGCCCGGCTGTCGCGAACGCTGAGAATGTCATGGCCGCGCCGGTTGAAAGCGAGGCACGCGAAGCCCAGTTCGGTCAGCACCGGCGCCAGAAATCGCGGCGCGCCGACATAGAAATTCATGGTGTTGCCGTGGAAGAGAAGAACGGCTCCCCGTAACGGCCGGTGTTCGGGCCAGTGAAATGCGCCGTCAAGCGGCGTGGTGTCGGTCTCGATCGAAATGAGTTCGGTACGCATGCGTTTCTCCCTTTGCCGAAGTATAAGGCTCGTCCCCGAGGTTTCTAGTGTTCTTGAATCCGAAGTTCGCTAAAGAGGGTTGTCACAGGATCGAGCGAACTTCAGATTCGCAATACCGGGGATGGCAGCGCGCACCAAGGACAACTGAACGAATGGTTATTTCTGCTTCATCCAGTTCGCTCGGCCGGCGCGTCAGGCTGGCTGTCGTCGGCGGCGGCGGCAACGCGCTGATCGGTCCTGTCCACCGCATTGCGGCGCGTCTCGACGATCGCTTCGAGATTTGCGCCGGCGTGCTGTCATCCGATCCCGCCAGATCGATTGCGGACGCAACCGCCCTGCATATTCCACGCGGATATGCCGATATGGCGACCATGATCGCCGAAGAAGCCAGGCGATCGGATCCGATCGACGCCGTTGCCATCATGACGCCCAACGACAGCCATCACCGCTACGCGGCGATGGCGCTGGACGCCGGGCTCGACGTCATTTGCGACAAACCGATCACCAATGATTTCGACGAAGCCCTGGATCTCGTCGAACGCGCGCGGTCGCGACGGCTGGTGTTTTGCCTGACGCACAACTATTCCGGCTATCCGATGGTGCGCGAAGCGCGCGCCACCATCGAGGCCGGCGAAATCGGACCGCTGCGGGTGCTTCATGTTTCCTATGTCCAGGGATCGCTGGGAACCCGCGTCGAAGATCAGCCGGATGCGATGTCGAGCCGCCTGAAATGGCGGCTCGATCCCGCAAAAGGCGGGTTGAGTCACGTGCTGGGCGACATCGGCACCCATGCTCACCAGCTTCTCACCTACACCAGCGGGCGGCGTGTTGAATCGGTTCTGGCCGATGTCGGCGCCGCCCTGCCCGGGCGAACCACCCATGACACGGCTTCCGTCATTTTCAGGCTTGAAGGCGGTGCCCGTGGCGTGATGTTCGTGACCAAGGCCGCGACCGGTGCCGAAAATGCGTTGTCGCTCGAAGCCTACGGCGAGGCCGGCGGCGTCACCTGGCAACAGGCCAGCGCCAATGAGCTTCGCGTGGTGCGAAACAACAGACCGGTGGAATTGCGAACGCGCGGGCTTCCGACATTGTATCCGCTGACGAAGCGCGCCACCCGCCTGCCGCCGGGACATCCGGAAGCTTTCCTCGAAGCCTTTGCCAATGTCTATGCGGATTTCGCCGATCTCGTCGCAGCGCGCCGCAGTGGACAGCCCCCGGATCCGCTCGCCGCCGTGACACCCAACGCGGTCACTGGTGCGGAGGGCATCGCATTTATCGATGCTTGCATTGAATCAACGCGGACGCAGACCTGGGCCCCCGTTCGCCGCGTTCCCTGAACAATCTACAGTTTCAGGAGCCTCGGACGGCAACGGTCACCAAGGGCATGGACGGCGCGCAAAAGGTCGACAGAGCAGTTGACGAACGTTCGTGCTTCCGGGAAGGTTTGAGCGAACAATTGTCAGCGTCCGGATGGTGACGGTCAAGCTGTTCGCAGTGCAGCATTTGGCAGTTGCAGTTTCGATTTCACGGGCGCGCAATGAATCAGACGCTGGACTTTAGCGCCATCTGGTCGGCTTTCGATCAGCTTCTGATCGGCGCCGGCCTCACCTTGCGTCTGACTTTTTTGGCGATCATTTTCGGCATGGCGATCGCCATCGTTTGCGCCTGGGCCAAAACCAACGGCCCCGGCTGGAGCAAATGGCTCGTCACGTTCTATGTGGAGCTGATCCGCAACACGCCGTTCCTGCTGCAGCTCTATTTCTTCTTCTTCGCGCTGCCTTCACTGGGCCTGCGGCTGGCGCCGAATAGCGCGGCTTTGCTGACCATGGTCATCAATCTCGGCGCCTATGCCACCGAGATCGTTCGCGCGGGAATCGAGTCGGTCCCCCACGGTCAGGTTGAGGCCGGACGGTCGCTGGGATTGAGGCCGCTGCAGATATTCCGTCTGCTCGTGCTTCCGCCGACCCTTCGCGTGGTCTACCAGCCCTTGGCCGGCCAGTTCACCATGCTGCTGCTCGGATCCAGCGTGGTCTCATCGATCTCCGCCAACGAGCTTACGTCGGCCGCCAACCTCCTGCAGTCGATCAATTTCCGGACCTTCGAGACCTATCTCATCGTGACCTTCATGTATCTTCTGATGGTGTTTGCGTTCCGCGGATTGTTCAGCCTGCTGTACTTCTGGATGTTCCGCGAGCAACGGCAGGGGCTGTTCGCCCGATGATCCGTGCACTGAATGTCGGCGACTTCATCTACATCCTTGCCGCGGCGCGATGGACGATTGCCCTGTCGATCATCGCCATCGGTTGCGGAGGCCTGCTCGGCTTCGGCATCATGTTGATGCGATTATCGCGCTCGAGCGTCATGCGCGGTGTGTTTCTGGCGTATATCCAGTTTTTCCAAGCGACGCCGCTTCTGATGCAGCTGTTCCTGGTGTTCTTCGGCGGATCGCTGTTTGGCATCCGTCTCGAACCCTGGACCGCAGCGTTGATCGCATTCAGCCTGCACTCGTCGGCCTTCCTCGGCGATATCTGGCACGGCTGCGTCCTGTCCGTGCCGAAGGCGCAGTGGGAAGGCGCGCGATCGCTCGCGTTACCCAATTGGGTAACCTTGCGCCGCGTCATCATACCTCAGGCAGGACGGTTGGCAGTTGCACCGACGATCGGCTTTCTGGTCCAGTTGATCAAGAGCACGTCGCTGGCGTCGATCATCGGCTTCGTCGAGATGGTCCGTGCCGGCCAATTCATCACCAACGCGACGCTTCAGCCGCTTTTTGTCTACGGCTTCGTCGCCTGTCTGTTCTACACTCTGTGCTGGCCGCTTTCCAAGCTGAGCCAGGGACTGGAAACCCGGTTGAACCGGGGATTTGCACGAAGCTAGCCATAAAGGCCGGCTCGATGAGGGAGAACGCGATGTTGAAACGACTGATCGGACTGTGTTGCGTCTTATTAGCCTGCATGGGCGTCAGCCAATTGGCGGCCGCCCAGACGGTCGACGAGATCATCAAGAAAGGCGAGTTGGTCGTCGGGATCGATCTGACGAACCCGCCATGGGGTTTTCTGGACGCCAAACAGGAGCCCGCCGGCTTCGATCCGGCTTTCGCAAAACTGGTTGCCGACAAACTCGGCGTCAAACTGCGCATCGAGCGCGTGACCGGTCCGACCCGAATTCCATTCCTGCAAAGCGGCCGTGCCGATGTGATCATTTCGACGCTGTCGGTAACGGCGGAGCGCGCCAAGCAGGTCTGGTTCACCATTCCGTACGCGCCTAATCCACTGATCCTGATTGCGCCGAAGGACAAGAACTACAAGCAATATGCAGACCTCAAGGGCGCACGGGTCGCGGTTCCACGCGGCAGTCCGCAGGATATCACCGTGACCAAGTTCGCGCCGGATGCCACCGTTATGCGCTTCGACGACGACGCCAGCGCGCAGCAGGCACTGATGACAGGCCAAGCCGATCTGCTCGGTGGCGGCATGCTAGTCCCCGGCGCGCTCAATAAAATGAATCCTGGCAAGGATTATGAGTCCAAGATCGTCCTGAACGAGTTGCACATGTCGATGGCGGTAAAGAAAGGCCAGTCGGATCTCCTGCAGTATCTCAATACGCTGATCTTCCTGGTGAAGCAGAGTGGAGAGCTCGACCAACTGACCCAGCAGCATCTCGGCGTCCCCGCCGGCGCCCTGCCGGTTTTCTAAGAAACAAAGACCGGGCGCCCTGACGCGCCCGGTCTCCCGGCTGCAGATCAAGATGCAGCACCTGCGGCGCCGATACGGAAAATGATCACATGCAGACCTTAAAAGGCCCCAGTCTCTTCATCGCCCAGTTCATCAACGCCGATCCAAATCTGGCGACGCTGGAGGGACTGGCGGCCTTTGCCGCCGACTGCAAGTTCACCGCGCTACAGATTCCGACCTTCTTTCCCAATATATTCGATCTGGAGCAGGCAGCGCAGAGCCAGTCATATTGCGACGACGTGCTCGGTATTCTGTCGAAGCACGGTCTGGGCATTTCCGAACTGACCAGCCAGCGGCAAGGCCAGTTGATGGCGGTGCATCCCGCCTATGACCGCACGCTGGCGCATTTCGGGCCGGAAAACATCCGCTACGATCCGGTCGCGCGGCAGGCATGGGCCACACGCCAGCTTGGTTTGGCCGTCACCGCGTCGCGCCGGCTGAAACTCGACCGGCTGGTGACTTTCAGCGGCTCGCTGCTGTGGCCCTACTTCTATCCCTACCCGCCGGCCCCGGCGGGATTGATCGACGAAGGGTTTCGCGAACTGGTTCAAAGATGGCGGCCGGTGCTCGATGCTTGCGACCGCGAAGGCGTCAATCTTTGCTTCGAACTACATCCGACCGAAGACCTCCATGACGGCGTCACCTTCGAACGCTTCCTGGAGCTGACCGGCAACCACGCCCGCTGCAACCTACTCTACGACCCCAGCCATTTCCTGCTGCAGCACATGGATTATCTCGGCTTCATCGATGTCTATCATTCGAAGATCAAGGCGTTTCACGTCAAGGACGCCGAGTTCGTGATGTCCGCCCGCAGTGGTGTCTATGGTGGTTTTCAGGATTGGCGACAGCGCGCCGGACGTTTTCGTAGCCCAGGCGACGGCAGCATCGATTTCAAGGGCATCTTCTCCCGATTGACCAACCACGATTATGACGGCTGGGCCACGCTCGAATGGGAATGCTGCTTCAAAAATCGCTATGACGGCGCGCGCGAAGGCGCGGAGCTGATCCGGCGCCATATCATCGGCGTCACCGACGCGACGTTCGATGCACCCATGCAGGCATCGGTTCCGCTCGATGAGATCCGCTCGATTCTGGGAACGCCCGGAGGACCGGCCAAATGAAGCCGATCGTCCTGCTCGATCCGTTTCCACGGACACGCACCCGCATTTTCAATAGCGAGCAATGGGACCGGCTCAATGAACTGGCCACCATTGTCGAAACCGGCGACGCCCCGATGGCGGATGACGATGTGGAACGCTGGCTTCCGCAGGCGGTCGCCATTATCGGGCAGACTACGCTGCCGCGTGAAAGACTCGAGCGAGCGCCGAAGCTGCGGGCCGTCATCAACGTCGAAGGCAATTTCTTCCAGAACATCGATTACGACGCCTGCTTTGCGCGCGGCATTTCGGTGCTTTCCATCGCTCCCGCCTTCGCGACGCCGGTCGCGGAGATGTGCGTAGCTCTGGCACTCGATTTGGCACGGGGCGTGACGGCCGGGGACCACGCGATGCGAGACGGAACCGAGGTTTACGGCACAGCCGGAAATCCGAATGCGGTTCTACTCTCCGGCGCGCGCGTCGGCATCATCGGCTACGGCAATCTCGGACGCGCCCTGCGCCGCATGCTCGCAGGCTTTCGCGCCCAGGTCAGCGTCTATGATCCCTGGCTGCCCGCCAGCGTGTTGCGCGAAGAGGATACCTCCCCCATTTCTCTCGACGACCTGCTCGCCAATTCGCAGTTCATTATCGTACTGGCCGGCGTCACCTCCGAAAATCAAGGATTGCTGGATCGCGCGAAACTCGAATTGATTCGGCGCGAGAGCATTATCGTTCTGGCCAGCCGGGCGGCCGTCGTGGATTTCGAAGCCTTCATCGAACTGGCGAATGCCGGCCGCTTTCGCGCCGCCACCGACGTCTTTCCTTCCGAACCGGTCGCGCCTGATCACCATGTCCGGCAGAGCAAGCTGCTGCTGTCGTCCCACCGCGCCGGCGGAATGCCGGCGACTTCCCTTGCCATCGGCGAAATGGTCATCGACGACCTCGGCCTGATCCTGCAAGGACTGCCACCGGTCAGGCTCCAGGCGGCGCGGCGGGAGACGGTGTCGCGAATGCGCAGTCCGCCCGCGCAGAATATGCCTTCGCTGGCATCATCCAGTCTCAATCAGAAAAACGATCATGCAAAGCGCTAGCGCAACCAACAATCACACCGGGCCGGCCGGCGTCGTCTTCGTCCAGCTCACCGACGTTCAGAAATGGTTCGGCAATTTCCAGGCGTTGCGCGATATCAACCTCACCGTCCACCGCGGTGAGCGGATCGTCATTTGCGGTCCGTCGGGCTCCGGCAAGTCGACCATGATCCGCTGCATCAACCGGCTGGAGGAGCATCAGAAGGGCAGCATCGTCGTGGATGGCGTGGAACTGACCGCGGACCTCAAACGTGTCGACGAGGTCCGCAGGGAGGTTGGCATGGTATTCCAGCACTTCAATCTGTTTCCCCATCTGACGATTCTCGAAAACCTGACGCTGGCGCCGATTTACGTACGGAAGATGTCCAAGAAAGACGCCGAGGAAGTCGCCATGCATTATCTCAAGCGCGTCCGGATTCCCGAGCAGGCCGCGAAATATCCAGGCCAACTATCGGGCGGCCAGCAGCAGCGGGTCGCGATCGCCCGCTCGCTCTGCATGAATCCCAAGATCATGCTGTTCGACGAACCGACCTCGGCGCTCGACCCGGAAATGGTCAAGGAAGTGCTCGACACCATGGTCAGCCTCGCCCAGGAGGGCATGACCATGCTTTGCGTCACCCACGAGATGGGCTTTGCCCGACAGGTCGCCAATCGCGTGATCTTCATGGACGCCGGTCAGATTGTCGAATCCAATACGCCCGATGAGTTCTTCGGCAATCCCCAGCATGAGCGGACAAAACTGTTCCTCGGCCAAATCCTGCACTGAACGACCCGGACGCAGACGCGCACGCCTTATCCCCCGAAGTCCCAGGGCGGATCGCCGCTGAACCGCTCAACCAGGAAGTCGATCAGCAGCCGGACTTTTACCGATAGATGCCGCGTCGGCGGGTAGATCGCGTATAGCGTCAACGGCGGCGCCTTATAGGCGGAAAGCAAACTGACCAGCCGCCCATCGTGGAGTGCCGTGCCCGCGATGAAGGTGGGCAGCAGCGCCACACCCCTGCCCTTGATGGCAGCGTCGCGCAAAACTTCCGCATTGTTGGCGCATAGCAACCAGGATGGCTGTATCCAGTGGTCGCCGTCTTCCCCTGTGAGCTTCCATTGATTGCCGGTGAGCAGAAATCCGTAGGTCAGCGAGACATGGTTGCGCAGCTCTTTTGGATGCGTAGGAACACCGTGGCGGTCAAGGTACGAAGGCGACGCGCAAACCACGCGGTCGACCGGCACGATCTTTCGGGCGATCAGGCTTGACGATTCCAGTTCGGCGATCCGCAACGTGACGTCAAAACCGTCCTGCACCGGATCGACCAGATCATCGCTCAGCACGAGCTGGATCTGCAATTCGGGATAACGCTCCATGAAATCGGCGATCGCCGAACCGAGCTGCAAGGTGCCGAACGACATCGGCGCGTTGACGCGCAGCAGGCCGCGCGGCGTCGACTGCAATTGCGCCACCGCCTGATCCGCGGCGTCGATGTCGGCCAAAATGCTCAGCGCCCGCTCGAAATAGGCCTGGCCGTTTTCATTGGGACTGGCATGGCGCGTGGTCCGGTTGAGCAGTTGAACGCCGAGGCTTTGTTCGAGATCGCCGACATATTTGCTGACCGCCGAGCGCGACAGCCGCAGCTGTCGCCCTGCTTCGGAAAAACTGCCGAGTTCGACCACTTTGACGAAGGCGCGGAGGCTGGCGAGCTTGTCCATCGGACACTTTTCCTTGACTGGCCAGAAGACATGATTGTCGCCAAATCATAGACAGTGGTGTCACAAATGGCCAGATTGTCTTTCCATGAAACCAGACCAATTATCCCTGCAACAGAGCGCCAACAATCTTCAAACGCAGGAGAAAGACGATGTCAGGCATCCACCACGTCACCGCAATCGCCGGTAACGCATTGCGAAACTTCGACTTTTATACCCGTTCGCTGGGACTGCGGTTCGTCAAGAAAACCGTCAATTTCGACGATCCCGGCACCTATCATTTCTATTATGGCGACGAGGCCGGCCATCCCGGCACCATCCT
>JAQGJF010001058.1 GCA_028290765.1 Tardiphaga sp. | reverse complement strand
CATATCGGTCGCAAAAGGCGAGACGCTCGGCATTGTCGGCGAGTCCGGCTCCGGCAAATCGGTGACTTCCTACGCGGTGATGCGGATTCTCGACCGCGCCGGCAGGATTGCCGAAGGTTCGGTGATGTTTTCCGGCATCGACGTCAAGGCGGCCACCGAAGACCAGATGCGCGACCTGCGCGGCCGCGAAATCTCGATGATCTTCCAGAATCCGCGCGCCGCGCTCAATCCCATCCGTAAAGTGGGCGATCAGATCGAGGACGTGCTGCGCCAGCATGTGCAGCAGTCGCAGGCGGGCGATCGCGGCGAGAAGGCGATCGAGGCGCTGGAGCAGGTCAAGATCGCCCGTCCGCGCGAGCGCTATCATGCCTATCCGTTCGAATTGTCGGGCGGCATGTGCCAGCGCGTGGTGATCGCGCTGGCGCTGGCCTGCAATCCGCAGCTTCTGATCGCGGATGAACCCACGACGGGTCTCGACGTCACCACGCAAAAAGCCGTGATGGACCTGATCGTCGAACTGACAAAACGCCGGGGCATGTCGACCATCCTGATCACCCATGATCTCGGCCTGGCTGCCGCCTATTGCGACCGCGTGGTCGTGATGGAGAAGGGCCGCGTGGTCGAAACCGCGCTGTCGGCGGATATTTTTGCCAAGCCCGAGCACGCCTATACCAAGAAGCTGATGCGGGCGACGCCGCGGATTGGGGTTTCGTTGCGCGATCTGCTGCCGGAGGAGGAAGCAGCGGCGATGCCGACGCCAGCTTCCGTCGCATCCGCGGGGGATAGCGCAAAGCCTCTCCTTGTCGTCGAAAAGCTGGTGAAAGAGTATCCGCGCCAAGGCGCGACTGCCGTGCTGACAAAACTGTTTTCGCGCAAGCCGCCGACCGAGCCCGAACTGTTCCGCGCGGTCGATGGCATTAGCTTCACCGTCGGCCACGGCGAGAGCGTCGGCCTGGTCGGCGAATCCGGCTGCGGTAAATCCACCACCTCGATGATGGTGATGCGGCTGCTCGACCAGACCTCGGGCCGTATCGTGTTCGATGGTGACGAGATCGGCGGCATCCTTCCAAACGCATTCGCGCGGTTGCCCCTGCGCAAGAGCATCCAGATGGTGTTCCAGGATCCGACCGACAGCCTCAACCCGCGCTTCACCGCGGCACGCGCC
Source organism: Tardiphaga sp. (assembly GCA_028290765.1). The sequence continues at coordinate 12,102 of JAQGJF010001058.1, read as the reverse complement.
ATCGCCGATCCGATCATGCAGCTTGGCGACGTCAGGGGACGCGACGCGCTGCGCGCCCGCTGCGAAGAACTGGCCGGGCTGGTGGGCCTGCCGATCAACCTGCTGGACCGGTTTCCACATCAATTGTCGGGCGGACAGAAGGCGCGTGTCGGCATCGCGCGTGCTATTGCGCTGCACCCCAAACTGGTGATTCTCGATGAACCCACGGCGGCGCTGGATGTCTCGGTGCAGGCGGTGGTGCTGAACCTGCTGCAGGACTTGAAGCAATCGATGGGCATGAGCTATTTGTTCGTGTCGCACGATTTGAATGTGGTGCGCCTGTTGTGCGATCGTGTCATTGTGATGCGGTCGGGACGAATCGTCGAGCAGGGTTCGTCCGAAAGCGTGTTAGGCAACCCGCAAGACGCCTATACCCGCGAGCTGCTGACGGCGATTCCGCATCCGCCGTTGCCGGTGCACTGAAGCCGCGAAGCGATGAGAGACGAATGGCCGCTGATCCGCTTGATGACTATATCGACGCCGCCGGAAAGGCGCTGGCGCTTCCGGTCGAGGATGCCTGGAAGCCCGCAGTGCGCGCCAATCTCGAAGTGTCGCTGAGGCTGGCGCGGCTGGTCGACCAATTCCCGCTGCCCGATGAAACCGAGCCGGCCAGTGTCTTTGCAGCCTGAGACCGCAGTGCAAGCCAGCGGCGATTGGCAGCCGGCATCGGAGATCGCGCACGCGGTCGCAAGCCGCAAAATGTCCGCGCTTGCCGCGATCGATGCGGCGCTGGCGCGGATCGCGAAACACGATCCGATCTTGAATTCATTTACCGATGTCGTCGCCGACCGCGCGCGGGCGCGGGCGCGCGCCATCGATGCCGAAATTGCCGCGGGGAAAAATCCCGGGCCGCTCGCCGGCGTGCCGTTTGCGGTAAAAAACCTGTTCGACGTGCAGGGCCTGCCGACCCGCGCCGGATCGAAGATCAACCGAGATCTGAAGCCATCGCCGCGCGACGCCACCCTGGTCGAGCGCATGGAGGCTGCCGGCGCGGTGCTGGTCGGCGCGCTCAACATGGGCGAATACGCCTATGATTTCACCGGCGAAAACGTGCACGACGGGCCGTCGCGCAATCCGCACGACACGACGCGGATGACCGGCGGCTCGTCGGGCGGTTCCGGCAGCGCGGTCGGCGGCGGGCTGGTGCCGCTGGCGCTGGGCTCCGACACCAACGGCTCGATCCGGGTGCCGTCGTCGTTCTGCGGCATCTTCGGTTTGAAGCCGACCTATGGCCGGCTGTCGCGGGCACGGTCGTTTCCGTTCGTCGCGAGTTTCGATCATCTCGGTCCGTTCGCGCGCAATGTCGACGACCTGGCGCTGGCCTATGATGCCATGCAGGGCCCCGATACCGCCGATGCAGCGTGTTCGACGCGGCCGGTCGAGCCGGTGAGCGCGCTCTTGGCGCAGGATATCGGCGGTCTTCGCATCGCGATCGCCGGCGGTTATTTCCAGGCCAATCTGTTCGCCGAGGCCAAGGAGGCCGTGGCCCGCGTCGCCAAGGCGCTCGGCACCACGCAGATGGTGGAAATTCCACAAGCCGCGCGCGCCCGCGCCGCCGCCTATGTCATCACCACCACCGAAGGCGCCTCGCTGCATCTCGACCGGCTGCGCAAGCGCCCGAATGATTTCGATCCGGCGGTGCGCGACCGGCTGCTGGCCGGCGCGATGGTGCCGGGGTCATTGGTGGACCGCGCGCAAAAATTCCGCCGCTGGTACCGCGCCCAGATGCTGGAGCTGTTCAAATCGGTCGATGTGATCATCGCGCCGGCGACGCCCTGCGTGGCGCCGAAGCTCGGCCAGGTCAACTTCGTGCTCGACGGCGTCGAGCTGCCGGTGCGGGCCAATATCGGCATTCACACCCAGCCGATCTCGTTCATCGGATTGCCGGTGGTCGCGGTGCCGATCCCGCTCGATCCGATGCCGATCGGCGTCCAGATCATCGCCGCCCCCTGGCGGGAAGACATCGCGTTGCGCGTCGCCTATGCGCTGGAGCGCGCCGGTGTCGCCGCAGCACCCCGACCGAAAGGATTTTGAATGATGGAAGTTGACCTGCCCGATGTCGTCGCCGAAGTCAGCGAGGCGTTCGCGCGCTATGAAACGGCGTTGGTGAACAACGACGTCGCCACCCTCGGCGCGTTGTTTCGCAACGATTCCCGGACACTGCGCTACGGTATCGGCGAGAACCTCTACGGCTACGACGCGATCCAGGCCTTTCGTGCGGCGCGTTCGCCGGTCGGCCTGATCCGCAAGACCGCCAAAACCGTGATCACGGCCTATGGCAAGGATACCGCCGTCGCTTCGACGCTGTTCTATCGCGAGACGATGATCGGGCGGGTCGGGCGGCAGATGCAGACCTGGGTGCGTTTCCCCGAAGGCTGGCGGATCGTGGCGGCGCATGTCAGCATCATCGACGAACCGCGGGATCCGGCATGAGCTTTGAGGACATGCCAGCGCAGCGAGGCATCGAACCGGTCAGCCGGGTCGACCGGCCGCCGCTCAATATGGGCAAGACCACCCGCGCCGAGGAACTGCGACTGCAACTCGCCGACGACATCGTGCGCGGCGCGCTGCCGCCGGGCGCGGCGCTGGACGAGAGCGAGATCGCGCGGCGGTTCAGCGTCTCCCGCACCCCGGTGCGCGAGGCCTTGCGCCAGCTCGTCGCCTCCGGGCTGGTGGATTCGCGCGCCCATCGCGGCGCGGTGGTGGCGCGGCCGTCGATCGAGCGGCTGACCGGCATGTTCGAGGCGATGGCCGAGCTGGAAGCGATCTGTGCTGGTTTGGCCGCCGAGCGCATGCCGCCGGCGGAACGTCAGGCGCTGGAAGCGGTGCATGAGGAATTGCGGCTCTTGAGTCATGCCGGCAATCCGGATCGCTTTCATGAAGTCAACGAACGCTTTCACAATGCGATCTATGCCGGCTCGCAGAACGCCTACATCGCCGAGATGACCCTGGCGACGCGGGTGCGGGTCCAGCCGTTCCGTCGCGCCCAATTCCGCAATCTCGGCCGGCTCGCCAAATCCCAGGCCGAACACGACCGCGTCGTGGTCGCGATCATGCGCGGTGACCGCGTCGGCGCCGCCAGCGCGATGCGCGCCCACATCGAACTGGTGCGCGGCGAGTACGAGCTTTACGCGGTATCGGTGTAAAAAATATCCACAAAGTCCGTCATTGCGGGCCAACCGGTCGCGCCAAGGCGCGGCCGATGACATCGACCGCTTCAAAAGCCTCAAGCGTGCCACCAGCAGACATCCTGGTTCCCGCCGGCCACCCTGCGTAGTCCGCGTCAAGCTGATCCCGACCCACGTGACAACAATGCTTCAGCCTCGGCAGTCAGCTGGCGGATGATCTCGGCGACGGACAGAATTTCCTTGATACCCCCGGAAGTCTGACCCGCTGTGAGCAGCATTTCGTGGCGCCGGCCGGCCCGGATTCCGGCCTGGATTTCTGCCCAAAGGCGCCCGCGCTCCCGGCGCGCCTGCTCGCGCCTGGTGCCCCACTCGTCCATGAAGGGCGTGCGTAACGAGCGCAATACCGTGCCGTAGCCGCCCGTGCCAGGCAGAGGCTGGATCTCGTTCAGCACCTCAACCTTCACCGCATCCTCGGATTGGGCCGCGGCGATTGCCGCCTTCCATGCGTCCTCGATCGGAGCCTCTTTGGACGCGAGGAAACGGGTGCCCATGTTGACGCCGACGGCGCCAAGCATGAACGCCGCGGCAATGCCGCGTCCGTCAAAAATGCCGCCGGCCGCGACCACCGGGATCGGCGAAACGACATCGACGACCTGCGGGACGAGGGCCATCGTACTGACGATGCCGCCGTAGCCACCCGCCTCGCCGCCCTGCGCGATAATGACGTCGGCGCCACGCCCGGCGGCTTCGATCGCCTGCGCGACCGTCGTGACCTGGATCATGACTTTGGAGCCGGCGTCGTGGGCCTGCCGGACAAGATCCCCGGGATCCCCGAGAGCGAACGATATGACGGCGGGCCGCGCAGCCAGTGTGTGGCGGAATGCATCCGCGTCCAACGTCGGCGGGATGTGGTTCACCGCGAAGTTCCGGTTGGTCAGTTCTTTCACCACGTCGATGTCGCGCTTGACGGCGGCGGTGGTCCGAAAGAGCGATCCAATACTGCCCAGCGCGCCCTCATTGGAGGCAGCAGCGGCAAACTCGGCAGATGAAGCACCGCCGCCCATGGCCGCCAGGATGATTGGCACGTCGATGCCAAGAACGTCACACAGTGGGGTCCTCAGCATTACGCCTCCTGGCTGCTTCTGAGCCGGTTGGAACCGGCGCTTCCTTCGGTGTCGGGGCGATCGGCTGAAAGTACGAAATTGCCGATAGCCAGTGCTGACGCGGCGATGATGCTGGGAACCTCAAATGCGTTGCTCGAGCCGGCGAACAGACTCACCGTCAAGGGACCTGCGATCTGGCCAACGGCGAAAGCAGCCGTCATCATGCCGACACCCCGCGCGGCTTGCGAGGCGCCGATCCGCAGCAACTCCTTGATGCCCGCCATCGTAATCACCATGAACGTACCGCCTACGCAAACCGCGGAGATCAGCAATGTCATCATGTTGACCGAGACGACGGGCGCGACGACGCCCGCCGCAAGCACCCACTGGGCTCGCGTCCACAGCCGACGCGGCTCCAGGCGTTGACCTGACCATGCGGCGGCAAGCGTGGAAATGGCGGCAGCGGTGCCAAACAACGGCCAGATCCAGCCGAACACGACAGGGTCGTCGATGTAGCCGCGGGCCAGCGCCGGCAGGAAAGTTGCCGGAATGATGTAGCCGTAGCCGAACACGCCGTAACAGGCGGCCACGACAAAAACCCGGCGAGACATCGCGCCCCGGGGTTGCGATGCGGATGCCGGCGGCACCGCTTCCATGGCCAACGGCCTCCAAAGCAGAACCGCAAGCACCGCGGCAACGATGCCCAGCGCAACCCAGGTCGAGCGCGAGCCCCAGGCCTGAACGCTGGCGGCCACGCCCAACAGGCCGGCAAAGGCGATCCCGACACCGACCCCCGCGAAGATGCGTCCGGACCATCGCTCCTTGTTGTAACGTGCGAGGATTGGCATCGCCCATGCGAAGACCCCGATCAAAACAAAGGCGCTCGCCAGCCCGGCAGAAAACCGAAACGCAAACCAGAGCGGCCGCTGGTCGCTCAGTCCCATGGCAAGAGTGAAAGCGGCGACACAAACGAGACCAAAACGGATCGCTTGCGCCGGCCGGGGTACCAGGGCCATGCAGATCAGCGCGCCGGCCAGGTATCCCAGATAGTTGCCGGTAGCGAGCCAGCCTCCCTGCGCAAACGTCAGTCCCAGGTCGTGCTGCATCAGCGGCAGGATCGGCGTCAGCGAAAAGCGCCCGATCCCCATTGCGCTGGCGAGTGCCAACAAGCCCACGGTTGCGGCAACAGTCGCCGGCGAAGGCGCGAACCTCTTGCTGTTCATGGCGCTAGAATAAGCCCGCCCGATGTTCTATAATAGTGAATAATAGGGAACATATCATTCTCCAAGTGAGAATAGACGCCATGAACTTCATCGATCTTCAAGTGTTCAAGGCCGTGGTTGACGAGGGGGGCATCATCAAAGCCGCCCGAAAGCTGCATCGCGTGCCATCCAGCGTCACCACGCGGATCAAGCAGCTCGAGGTCTCGATGGGCGTGACGCTGTTCCATCGTGACCGGCAGCGTCTTCATCTCTCGGCCACGGGGGAGTTGTTGTTGGATTATGCCGACAGGCTCATCCAGCTGTCCGATGAAGCGCGCGCTGTCGTTTCCGGCGGGACGCCAAAGGGCGTGCTGAAGTTGGGCGCACTGGAAAGCACCGCCGCGAGCAGGCTACCGCGCGTCCTGGCGGACTTTCATCGGCGCTATCCGGAAGTACGTCTGGAACTGACGACCGCTACCAACGATGCCCTGGCAAACATGGTAGAGGACCGCCGACTGGACACCGCTTTCACGGCCGAGGCGCCGGCGGTGCGCGCATTGGAGCATGTTCCGGTCTTTCCCGAGCGACTGATCGTAATTTCCAACCCGGACCATCCGCCGATCAGGCGTGCCCGCGACATCGGAGGCGCTTCGCTCATCGCGTTTCCGGAAGGGTGCGCATACCGCCGCGTGTTGCAGCGTTGGCTGGGGCGGGAAAGTCTCGGGACGTTGCGTGTGCTGGAGCTCAATTCCTACCACGCCATCGTCGCGTGCGTCGCTTCCGGCACCGGAATCGCGCTGGTTCCTGAATCGGTGCTGGACACCATGCCGAACACGCCTGTGCTTCGGCATGCGATTCCGAAAGCGCAAGCCAATATCACGACGCCACTGGTCTGGCGCCGCGGCGAGATTGCGCCGCCCGTGCTCGCGCTGCGCATGCTTGTCGCATCGTGGTCGACGCAAAAAAGCAGGGCCTAACGTTCAATAGCCAGGCCGCAACCCCAAACGCGATCAGATCGCGTTGCTCACCGGCGTTCCGACGTCGTTGAGGATATGGGCCGCGAGATGATCGGCCGCCGGCCCCACGCCGGGGTTGCGCTGCCACAGCATCAGGTCGACGTCCGGCAGAGGCGGCATGCCGTCCTGCGCGTCGAGACGGCGCAATCCTGCGACCTTCACGGACTCCGCGAGTACGATCACCGCCGCATCGGCCAGCGCCATGGCTTCCATCCCGGCAATGCTCTCCGAGATGCAGGCGATGCGCCATGCCCGGCCGGCCTGGTTGAGCGCGTCGAGCGCGTAGTCGCGATAGAGATTGCCCTCGGGCAGCATCGCAAGCGGCAGGGTACGATCCTTGAAGGCGCTGCCGGTCGCGGCGCCGAGCCACACCAGCGGCTCGGTGCGCAGCAGCGTGACGCTGTCGACGCTGGGGTGAACGTTGGGCATGCGCGTGGCCAGCGCGAGGTCGATCCGGCCGTGCGATATTTCCTCGGCCAACTGGGCGCTCAGCGCGCAGCGCACCGTCACCTCGACGCCGGGATAGGAAGCCCGGAATCGCGCCAGCGTCTGCGGCAGCAGAAAGGCGGCGTAGAGATCGGGACAGCCAAGGGTGACACGTCCGGCGATTTCCTCGGCCGACAGCCGCGCCCGCGCGTCGTCATGGAGCTTCAGCATCAGCCGCGCATAGGGCAGCAGCATCTCGCCATGACGGGTCAGTTTCAAATGACGCAGATTGCGGTCGAAGATCGGCTGCCCGGCGGCCTCCTCGAGCCGCTTCACCTGCAGGCTGATCGCGGGCTGGGTCCGGCTCAGCCGCCGCGCCACGCGGGTCACGCTCTGCTCTTCCACGAGCATCACGAAGGTCCGGAGCAGACTGATTTCCAGCGGGCGGCGCACGTCCAAACATAAGCAGAACTTTGCTTTTTGCGAAGCACAATGAATTTGCTTCGCATGCCGCGCCGACCTAGGATTATTCAATGATATAAATGGCTTATGCACAGCAAGCAGGCAGATGCGCTCAATTATTGCACAGCTCGCGGCCCGTAGCTTCAGGCCGCCTCTGCCCGGCCGACGGCACGCATGACGCCGCTGCTCGAAGTCACCAATCTCAGCAAACGTTTCGGCGGCGTCGCCGCGCTCGACGGCTGCTCGCTGGCGATTCGAAGAGGCTCCGTCACGGGGCTGATCGGTCCGAACGGCGCCGGCAAGACCACATTGCTCAACCTCATCACGGGTCTGGTCAGGCCGGACAGCGGATCCGTGACCTTCGACGGAATGGATATCGGCGCGCTGCCGATGCATCGCATCGCGTCGCTCGGTCTGGTGCGGACGTTTCAGATCGTGCGTGAACTGAGCGGGCTGACCGTGCTGGAAAATCTGCTGCTCGCGCCGCCGCGGCAGCGCGGCGAAACCATCGCCGGAACGTTGTTCGGGCACGCCGCCGTCCGGGATCAGGAACAGCGCAACGCGGTCAAGGCGCGCGCGGCTTTGCAGCGCGTCGGTCTGTGGAAGCTGGCGGATCGATCGGCATCCGCTTTGTCAGGCGGCCAGAAGAAGCTGCTCGAACTCGCCCGCGTGCTTCTGCTCGAGCCGACGCTGGTGCTGCTCGACGAGCCGCCGCCGGCGTGGCGCCGCCCTTGCTGAAGGACATCATCCTCCTGATCCGCGAGCTGCAGACCGAAGGGATCTCCTTCGGCATCGTCGAACACGACATGCATCTGATCGGAGAAATCTGCGACCACGTCCATGTGCTGGCCGAGGGCAGCACGCTGGTGTCGGGGAGTTTTGCCGAAGTCACCGCCGATGCCCGCGTCATCGATGCCTATCTCGGATTCGTGGTATGACCGCCGCCGCCGTCATTCCCGCGCTGTCGGTTCGCGATCTGCAAGCCGGCTATGGCAGCGCTGGTGATATCGTCTGCGGCATCGACCTCGACCTGGCGCCGGAATCCATCCTGGCCGTGATCGGTCCCAACGGCTCGGGCAAGTCCACCTTCGTCAAGACCCTGGCGGGGTTGCTGCGGCCACGCGCCGGCGCGATCGAGGTCACCGGACGCGACGTGACCCATCTGTCGCCGGCTAAGCGCGTCGCCAGCGGACTGGCTTATGTGCCGCAGGAAGCGAATGTCTTCAGCAACCTGACGATCCGTGAGAATCTCAAGCTCGCGACCGAATTCCTCCGCGGCCGGGCCGGCATCGGCCCTGCGCAGGAAGCCCAGGTGATGGCGCTGTTTCCGGAGATCGCCGCGCGCCCGAAACTGCTGGCCGGCAATCTGTCCGGTGGTCAGCGCCAGATGCTGGCCTTTGCCTGCGCGTTGCTCTCCAACCCGGAAGTGCTGCTGCTGGATGAGCCCTCTGCCGGGCTGTCGCCGAAATTCGTCGGCGAGACCATGGAGGCGGTGGCGCGGGTGCGCGAATCCGGCGTCACCATCCTGCTGGTCGAGCAGAATGTCGCTGCGGCATTGCGCGTCGCCGACGACGTGATGGTGCTGGTGGCGGGGCGGAAAAGCCTGCGCGGGCCGGCGAAGGATATTGCGGTCGCCGATCTCGCCGGCCTGTTTTTCGCGAAGGCGGGCTGAGATGGTCGCGCAGCTCATCCTGAACGGATTTGTCACCGGCCTGTTGCTGGCGCTGCCCGCGGTGGCGTTGACGCTGGTGTTCGGGATCCTGAAATTTCCCAATTTCGCTGTCGGCGCGATGCTGACCTTCGGCGCCTATGCCGCCTGGGTCGCCAACAACCTGCTCGGCATGCCACTCGCGGTCGCGGCGGTCTTGGCCGCGGTGACGATGGCCGCGGTGGCGATGCTGGCCGATGCGCTGGTGTTTTCGCGGCTGCGCGACCGCGGTTCGATCACGCTGCTGGTGGCGTCGATGGGCGTCGCGCTGGTTCTCGAAAATATCTGCCGCTTTGCCTTCGGCAATTCGACGCGCAACTTCGTGTTCGAGGTCGCGCGTCCGACCCGCTGGCACGGCGTGCGGATCAACCAGGAACAGCTGATCACGGCGGTCGCCGTGATCGTTTGCGTGATCCTGCTTCAACTCCTGTTGCACAGCTCGCCGCTGGGCCGGGCGATGCGCGCCGTTGCCGACAATCCGTCGCTGGCCGCGGTGCGCGGCATCGAGCGCCAGACCATTGCGCGGATCACCTGGTGCATCGCCGGGTGCCTGACCGCGTTGTCCGGCGTTCTCGCCGGGCTCGACCGCGCCGTCGATCCGCTGCTGGGCTGGAACTATCAGATCCCGATCTTCGCGGCAGCGATCCTCGGCGGGCTTGGCAGCCCGACCGGCGCCGTCGTCGGCGCCATCGTGATCGGGCTGGCCGAAGAATTGTCGTCACTCGTGCTTCCGATCAATTACCGGCAGATCGTCAGTTTCGCCGTCATCCTGGTGCTGCTGCTGGTGCGCACGCAAGGCCTGTTCGGCCGCCGGGCGGTGCGCAAATGATCGCCTATCTCACCACACTTTTCGTGCTGGTAGCGGTGTCCGCTTTGGTCGGCCTCGCCCTCAATCTGCAATGGGGCGTGGCCGGGCTGGTGAATTTCGGCGTCGTCGGCTTCGTCGCGCTCGGCGCTTACGCCACCGCGCTGTTGGCGCCGGCGCTGGGTTGGTTCGGCGGCATGATTGCCGCGGCGGTGGTCTGCGCCGTCATCAGCACCGTGCTGGCGTTGCTGTCGATCCGTCTCGAAGAGAATTATCTGGCGATCGTGACCATCGGCTTCGGCGAGGTGGTGCGTATCCTGCTGCTCAACGAAGCCTGGCTGACCGGCGGCGCGGTGGGCATCGCCGATATCCCGCGGCCGTTCGTCAGCCTGGTGGCGCCGGCGCGCTACGACTTCGTGCTGCTGGCCTTTTCGGTCGCGCTGGTGGCGATCGTTTTCGCTTTGCTGGAGATCCTGGTGCGTTCGCCGTTCGGGCGGGTGCTGCGGGCGGTCCGCGACGATGCGACGGTGGCCGCGGCGCTCGGCAAGCCGGTGCTGATGCTCCGCATCAAGGCCTTCGCCATCGGCGGCGCCGTGATGGGCGTGGCCGGCGCGCTGCATGCATTCTATCTGACCTATATTGATCCCAGCCAGTTCACCTCGATCATCACCGCCTATGCCTTCATGGCGGTGATCGCCGGTGGCCGTGGCTCCAATATCGGTCTGCTGCTCGGCGCCGGCAGCATCATGGCGCTGCTCGAAGCCACCCGTTTTCTCAAGGACGCGGTGGCGATGATCGACGGCACGCAGTTGGCCGCGTTGCGCCTCGGCCTGATCGGCGTCGGGATCATCCTGCTGCTGATCCTGCGGCCGCAGGGACTGCTGCCCGAGCCGCAGCGCCGCAGCCGAGACTATTTCCCGGACAACGAGGAGGCGTCCTGATGCCGCGTGTGACCGCGCCGGCCGGCTTTTTCAACCGCTTCAACGAGGCGCTCCAGATCGACGACGGCATCGCCGCCGCGTTCCACCCAACTCAACTCTCACCTCGCGACAACGGAGACTGGCAATGACTGATAAGAATGGCCTGCTGAACCGGCGACATGTGATCGCAGGGCTTGGTGCATCTTCCCTGATCGGCCTCGCGAGTGGCCCCGGCTTCGCGCAGGGCGCCGCCGAGGTGCCGATCGGCATGGTGCTGCCGTTCTCCGGCGCGACCGGTCCGTATGGCGCCGACATGAAGAAGGCCGCCGACATCGTCGTCAAGATCATCAACGACGGCGGCGGCATTCTCGGCGGCCGCAAGCTGCATCTGTATATCGAGGATTCCGAGACCAACCCGACGGTCGGCGTCACCGCGACGCGAAAACTGCTCGAGGTCAACAAGGTCGAACTGGTCGGCGGATTCTGGGGCAGCCCGATCGCGCTGGCGGCAAAGCCGCTGATCCTGGCCGCCAGCAAGGTGCAGATGGTGTCGGCCGCGGCCAACGGCATCACCGACGGCGACACCAAGGGGCTGGTCTACCGCTTCCAGGCCAAGAGCAGCCAGTGGGGACCGGCCGGCGCCAAGGTGATGACGGAAATGAAGCTGAAGAAGGTGACGATCCTGGCGCAGCAGAATCCGTTCGTGATCTCGATGATCGAGCCCTTCAAGGCCGAGATGGCCAAGCAGGGCGGCGTGGTGATGGATGTGATCCAGTACAATCCGGATCAGGCGTCGTACCGCGCCGAGGTGGAGAAGGCGTTCGGGCCGGAACCCGACGGCGTGTTCTGTCTTTCACTGCTCACCGACTTCGTCGCCATCAGCAAGGAAGTCTATCGCGGCGGCTTCAAGTCGAAAATACTCGGGCTCGGCACCGGCGCCGATGCGGATGGCGCCTTCCTGAAAAGCGTCACGCCCGAAGTGGCGGAAGGCATTCATCATCTGCAGCCGGCGCCGCCGATGGATTCCGCCGCCTACAAGAAGTTCGTCAAGCTGATGGGCGCGCCGGAAGGCACCGCCTTCCTGTTCGCCGGCAACACCCACGACCAGGTCTGCGTGACCGCGCTGGCGATGGAGCACGCCAAGAGCTCGGAGGGCGCGTTATGGGCCAAATCGATCCGTGAGGTCTGCAACCCGCCCGGCGAGGAAGTCGACGACATCCTGCGCGCACTTGAGATGGTCCGCGCCGGCAAGAAGATCAATTTCGTCGGCGCCGGCGCCACCGTCGATTTCGA
>JAQGJF010001052.1 GCA_028290765.1 Tardiphaga sp. | reverse complement strand
ACCAGAGCGACGGTGAACGGCGAGGCCATCACGGTGGCGGATCGAAGTGCCGCTGCGAACGGCCAAGTCGAACGGGTATCCGGCACCACCACATAGGCGGCGCGCAATCCAGCGCCGATGCATTTGGCGAGGCCCGAGACATGCCAGGTCAGATCGGGTGCAATCGCGGCGAACGGCGCATGACCGTGCGAGGGGATAAAGCCATAGGCATCGTCCTCGACGATCGGAAGCTTGAAGCGCCGCGCCACGGCGGCGATATCGCGGCGCCGCTGGTCGGTGATGGTGATGGTGGTCGGGTTCTGCAAAGTGGGATTGAGATACAACGCCTTCGGCTTGGCCTTCTTGCAGGCGGCGGTCAGGGCGTCGATGTCGATGCCTTCGACATCCATCGGCAGGCCGATCAGCCGGATCCCCAGTTGCGCCGCGATCGACCGGATACCGGGATAGGTCAGGGCTTCGCACAGCACCGCGTCGCCGGGCTTGGCGAGGATGGTAAGAATGCCGAGCAGTGCCGGATGTGCGCCGGGCGACACGAAAATCCGCTCCTGCGCCGGCACCAGCGCGCGGCGGCCGAGCCAGCTCGACGCTGCGTCCTTGTCGGCCTGGGTTCCGCCAAAACCCTGGTAGCGCAACAGGGAGACGATATCGCGCGAGACATATTCCACGCCGGCCTGCATGCGCTCGATCAGATCGGGATCGTTCGGTTCCGGCGGCAGGTTCATCGACAGATCGACCGGACGCGGCGGCGGCATTTGCTGGCTGCGCCGCGGCCGCTGCTTTTCACGAACGAAGGTGCCCTGCCCCACTTTTGATTCAATCAGGCCACGCTTCTGCGCCTCGACATAGCCGCGCGCCACCGTGGTGAAATCGACATCGAGCCGCTTGGCGAGCTTGCGCTGCGGCGGCAGCCGATCGCCGGCCGTCAGTCTTCCCGCGCCGATATCGGCGGCGAGCGCGTCCGCAATCGCCAGATAACGCGGTTTGTCGCTGGTCGATAAATCGGGCGCCCAATCAGCCATATTTTTCTCTCTTCGAATGGAACAAAATTGACTGTAGATTGTAGCGTATTGAATCTCCAGCGGTAAATCCAGACGCTGGATCAATTCCACGAGACAGGGGCCTGTCGCGAGTTCCGATCCGGCCATTTGCTCAGCGAAATCGCAGGCCGCACAGCATTTGTGCGCACTTTTTAGCGGCAGCCCCCGGCATCCCATCAGAAATCCATTCAATATTGATCGCATAATTGATAGCAAATTGACTGTTTTGATGCACCGTTGTGCAGAACGTCAATTGGCACATCCGTTGCAAAGCCTGTGATACGCCCGGCCAACGGCCAGGCCCATCGCAAGGAGTGCAACATGCCCGCCGTAACGTTTCCCGCTCGCGAAAAGGGCGACATTCTCGTCGACTACGAAAGCAAGGTTTTCGAAGACGTCAAAGCCAAGCCCGGTGAAAAGGCCCTGGTGACATTTCATACGGTCGCCTTCGAAGGCTCGATCGGTTTCGTCAACATGCTGCAGGCCACGCGCCTGATGCGCAAAGGTTTCGAGACCTCGATCCTGCTCTATGGCCCCGGCGTCACGCTCGGCGTGCAGCGCGGCTTCCCGAAGATCGGCGACGAGGCGTTTCCCGGCCATCAGAACTTCAACAACACGCTGGTGAAGTTCATGGCCGAAGGCGGCAAGGTCTACGCCTGCCGCTTCGCGCTGCAGGCACTGTATGGCCACGGCGAACCGTCGCTGATCCCCGGCATCATTCCGATCAGCCCGCTCGACGTGCTGGACCTGACCCTGATCCACCGCAACGACAACGCCTTCATGCTCCACACCTGGACGCTGTGAGTCCATCGGTTCGTAGGATGGGTTGAGCCCTTGCGAAACCCATCAGCCCCAGGTGTTGGCGTTGATGGGTTTCGCTGCGCTCTACCCATCCTACGGATCCGAGCAACAACCTCGCTCGCTGGAGCGAACGGAGACAAACCGATGGCCGAGAAACGCATCGTCAGGGCTGCCGCGGTCCAGATCGCGCCCGACCTCGATACGCCGACCGGAACGCTGGACCGGGTTCTCGCGGCGATTGCCGAGGCCGCCGGCAAGGGCGCGCAGCTGATCGTGTTCCCCGAGACCTTCGTGCCCTGGTATCCGTATTTCTCCTTCATCCGTCCGCCGATGCTGTCGGGTGCCGAGCATATTCATCTCTACGACAACGCGGTGGTGGTTCCCGGCCCGGTGACCGAAGCGGTTGCCGCCGCGGCGAGACGGCACAACCTCGTGGTGGTGCTCGGCGTCAACGAGCGCGACCACGGCTCGCTCTACAATGCGCAGCTGATCTTCAACGCCGACGGCACGCTGCTCTTGAAGCGCCGCAAGATCACGCCAACCTTCCATGAGCGCATGATCTGGGGCCAGGGCGACGGCGCCGGCCTCAAGGTGGTCGACAGCGCGGTCGGGCGGATCGGCGCGCTGGCCTGCTGGGAGCATTATAACCCGCTCGCCCGCTACGCGCTGATGGCGCAGCACGAGGAAATTCACGTCGCCCAGTTCCCGGGCTCGCTGGTCGGGCAGATCTTCGCCGATCAGATCGAGGTCACCATCCGCCACCACGCGCTGGAAAGCGGCTGCTTTGTCGTCAACGCCACCGGCTGGTTGAGCGAAGCCCAGATCGCGCAGATTTCGCCGGACGAAGGCCCGCGCCGGGGCCTGCGCGGCGGCTGCATGACCGCGATTGTCTCGCCCGAAGGCAGTCACATCGTCCCGCCGCTGACCTCGGGCGAAGGCATATTGCTCGCCGACCTCGACATGGCGCTGATCGTCAAGCGCAAGCGCATGATGGATTCTGTCGGCCATTACGCACGTCCCGAATTGCTGTCGCTGCTGTGGGACGACCGCCCGGCCGTGCCGCTGCACCTTTCCCATCCGACGTCTCTCTCCCGCTCAGGAGGATCCGATGAAACCGATACTGGCCCACGAAATCCCGAAGCCGATGCCGACCGAGCAGCTGATCAACGAGTTGCAGTCCTTCGGAGTTCGTCTCGCTGATCCGAAAGCCGGTGGCGACAGCCGGCGCGGCGGCGCCGGACCGTCCGACCATATGCCGATGACGATCGACGGCGCCACCGTGATGATCCCGGTGCATAATGCGCCGGCGTTCGAGAGCCCCTACATCGTCGACAAGCCCGATGCGCTGGGCCACAGCCGGGTGCGCCGCGATGGCGCCATGATCGGCGAAGTCAAATTCCAGCTGCGGCCAAAATTCTACGAACGCTCGACCGCGGACGGGATTCCCTATTCGAAGATCGCCACACTGCATGGCCGCGACGTGCTCGCGACCACGATCCTGCAGACCTGCATCCGCTACCAGAGCCGCACAAAAACCTGCCAGTTCTGCGCCATCGGCCAGTCGCTGGCGGCCGGCCGCACCATCGAGCGCAAGACGCCGGAGCAGCTCGGCGAAGTCGCCAAGGCCGCTGTCGAGCTCGATGGCGTTACCCACATGGTGATGACCACCGGCACGCCGCCCGGCCGCGACCGCGGCGCCAAAATCCTGTGCGAGAGCGCCGTCGGCGTCAAGACGGCGGTCGATCTGCCGATCCAGGGACAATGCGAGCCGCCGGACGACGATGTCTGGTTTCGGCGCATGAAAGATGCCGGCATCGATTCGCTTGGCATGCATCTCGAAGCAGTGACCGAGCCCGTGCGCGCGCGCATCATGCCGGGCAAGGCCCAGGTTTCAGTGGAGCGCTACTTCAAGGCGTTCGAAGCCGCCGTGCCGGTGTTCGGTTTCGGCCAGGTCTCGACCTACATCCTCGCCGGTCTCGGCGACAGCCAGCAAGAGATCCTGGCGATCTGCGAACGCCTGGTTCGCGCCGGCGTCTACCCGTTCGTGGTGCCGTTCGTGCCGATCGCGGGAACGCCGCTGGAGAGCCACCCGACCCCGCCTCCAGCCTTCATGCACGAAATTTTGGGACCGCTGGCCGGGATGCTGCGCGCCAGCGGCATGAAATCCACCGACATCAAGGCGGGCTGCGGCAAATGCGGCGCCTGCTCGGCATTGTCCACTTATGAGAAGAGGGCGCAGGCATGATGTTCGAACCGTTCAAGCCGTTTCTCGCCAGCGCCTACCAGATCAAGTTCGCTACCGACGGCTGGGAAAAGCGTGGCGCCGCGGCACTGCGGCGGCAGGTGTTCTGCGACGAACAGGGCCTGTTCGACGGCGACGACCGCGACGAGGTCGACCAAGTCGCCATCCCGCTGGTGGCGATTTCGCTGTTCGGGGTCGCCGCCGATGCCGTGGTCGGCACCGTGCGCATTCACCGGCATCCGGAAGACCCCGGCGTCTGGTGGGGTTCGCGGCTCGCGGTGACAAGGCAATACCGCAGGCTTGGCGCGGTCGGCGCCGGACTTATTCGCCTCGCGGTATCCTCGGCGCATGCGCGCGGCTGCCATACGTTTCTCGCCAATGTGCAGAGCCAGAACGCCGAGCTGTTTCATCACATGCACTGGCGTACGCTCGAAGAAGTGGAGCTGTACGGCAAGCCGCATCACATGATGCAGGCGGAGCTGGATTTCTATCCGCCGTGCCTCGAGCCGGAGATCGGCTTTCTCTCGCTGCCGAAGCTGGCCGCATGATGCCGGGCCCGCTTGCCATCGCCACGCTCGCCGAGCGGCTGCGCCGCTCCAGCGGCATCATGGCCAAGAACGACATCGCGGCGGTGGCGGAGTCGCTCGGCCTGTCCGCCGACGGCATCATTCCGGTCGGCGATGACTGCG
>JAQGJF010001049.1 GCA_028290765.1 Tardiphaga sp. | reverse complement strand
GCTACTTTCCTTTGAATTTCGCCGGTCGTTTTTCCAGGATTGCAGTGACGCCTTCCTTGAAATCCTCCGACGAACCGGCGGTTCGCTGCGACTCGAATTCGAGGTTGAGCTGGTCTTCGAAGGAATTGTCGGGGCTGTCCCAGTACAGTCTGCGGATCAGCGACAGCGCCACTGTCGGGCCGTTGGCCAGTTCCTGCGCCAGCTTCATCGCTTCGCCGATCAGTGCGGCGTCGTCATGAACGCGGTTGACAAGGCCCCATTCCAGCGCCTTCTCCGCCGGCAGCTTTTCGCCGAGCAATGACAGTTCCACCGAGCGCGCCTTGCCGATCAGCCGCGGCAGCAGCCAGGTCGAGCCGCAGTCCGGCACCAGGCCGATGCGGCGGAATGCCTGCAGAAAATATGCCGAGCGCGCGCACAGGATCATGTCGCCCATCAACGCGAAACTCATGCCGGCGCCCGCGGCCGGTCCGTTGACCGCGGTGACGATCGGACAATGCAGGTTGCGCAGCCGCCGCAGGAAAGGATGGAAGGCGGTCTCGAGCGCCGCGCCGGCATTGCTCCGGCCCGGCTTCGGCTTGTCGCGGCCCTGCAGATTGGCGCCGGTACAGAAGGCACGGCCGGCGCCGGTCAAGACCAGGCATCGCACCTCGGCCTTCCTGGTGTCGATCTCGTCGAGGGCCTCGCCGAGGCCGCCCAGCATATCGATGGATACTGCGTTCATCACCTCCTGATGATCGAGCGTCAGGACCGCGACCGGGCCGTCGAACCCGAGCGTGACGTGTTTGAACTGCATGGGCTTCCTCGTGGATATAGCGTTGCTTATGCCGCGGCGCGGGATGTTCGAACTCGAGACCATATTTGATTTTTAAGCCGCGCTTGTCCATGGTCGGCGGCGATCATCTGCCCCGCGAGCGGCAAAACAAAAATACCCAAGGAAATCCCGATGAGCATTTTCGACCTCACCAAACGCGTCGCCGTCGTGACCGGCGGCAATGGCGGCATCGGACTTGGCATCGCGCAGGCGCTGGCGGCGGCCGGATGCAGCGTCTCGATCTGGGGCCGCAATGCCGACAAGAACGCGCGCGCTGCGGCCACCATGGCGGCCGGCCCCGGCAGGATCGATAGCCAGATCTGCGACGTCACCGATGTCGCTTCGGTCAAAGCGGCAATGACCGCCACGCTCGCGAAATTCGGCCGGGTCGATGGCTGCTTTGCCAATGCCGGTATCGGCGGCGGCGGGCGCCATGCCTTCATCGACCGCACCGAGGAGCAGTGGCGCAGCATGTTCGCCACCAATCTCGACGGCGTGTTTCACGTGTTCCAGGCCGCCGCCCGCCACATGACCGAGCGTGCCACCGCCGGTGACGCCTTCGGCCGGCTGGTCGCAACCTCCAGCCTCGCCTCGCTGTTCGGCACCGCCCGCAACGAGCATTACGCCGCGACCAAGGCCGCCATCAACGCGCTGGTACGGGCGCTTGCCGTCGAACTGGCGCGTCAAGGCGTCACCGCCAATGCGATTCTGCCCGGCTGGATCAAGAGCGAGATGACCGCCGGCCTGATGGCCAACGAGAAATTCGTCGCCAATGTCATGCCGCGGATACCGATGCGCCGCTTCGGCGAGCCGGAGGATTTCGGCGGTATCGCGGTGTACCTGATGAGCAACGCGTCGTCGTATCATACGGCCGATTGTTTTGTGATCGATGGCGGCTATACGGCATTTTGACGCGTCTCGCGCGCTACGCGTAAGTCCTCATCCTGAGGAGCGCGCTCTTGCGCGCGTCTCCCGCGACAACGGCGAAGCCGTTGCGCGTGGATGGACGCACATATAGACTCGCGGCCATGGTTCGAGACGGCGCTAAAGAAGCGCCTCCTCACCATGAGGTTTCCCGCGTTGATGCAACAACACTTTCAGGACGACGCCGCCACCCTCGGCCGCTCCGCCGCCGTCAGCACAAATCCCTCATAGCCCTTGGCCGCCACCTCATCGCAGATCTTCCGGTAGACGCCGACGCCGCCGATATAGGGCATGAAGATTTGCGGCTTGCCCGGGATATTGGCGCCCATGTACCAGGAATTGGCCTGCGGATAGAGCGTGCCGTGGGCGACCTCGTTGACATGCGTGACCCAATTGTCTTCCGCCTGCCGTGACGCTTCCATGCAGTCGAGCTGCCGATCGCGCATGAAGCCGATGCATTCGGTAATCCAGTCGACGTGCTGCTCGATCGAGACGATCATGTTGCTGAGCACCGACGGGCTACCGGGACCGGTGATGAGGAACAAATTGGGGAAACCCGCGCTCATCAGGCCGAGATAGGTCCGTGGCCCTTCCGCCCATTTCCGGTTCAAGCTCTGCCCATCCCGGCCACGAATGTCGATCCTGGCCACCGATCCGGTCATGGCGTCAAAGCCGGTTGCCAGCACGATGGCGTCGAGATCGTAATCCCTGGCGCCGGCGCGCAGGCCGTGGGGCAGGATCTTCTCGAGCGGGTTCGCGCAGATATCGACCAGCTCCACGTTGGGACGATTGAAAGTCGCAAAATAATCGGTGTCGACGCAGATCCGCTTCGATCCGATCGGATGATTGTTAGGCTGCAGCAACCTGGCGACTGCCGAATCCTTCACGATCTCGGCGATCTTCTCGCGAACGAAATTTGCGGCGGTGTCGTTGGCCCCGCGGTCCAGTGCGAGATTGTTGTAGACCGACATGAAGGTGAGGCCGCCGCTGCTCCAGCGTGATTCATATTTGGCGCGGCGCTCGTTGTCGCCGTCGTC
>JAQGJF010001046.1 GCA_028290765.1 Tardiphaga sp. | reverse complement strand
GCCGTTCTTCAAGCTGCGCGCCGCCAACCCCGACGTCGTCGTCATTGTCACCTATGCGCGTCCGGCTGCGTTGCTGATCAAGAAGGCCTATGAACTCGGCTTCACCAAGCCGATCATCCTCTCCGTCACCGGCACCGCCAATCTTGCGCAAATGGCCGAGAATGTCGGCGGCAAGGACGCGCTGAAGAATTTCTACATCCAGGACGTGCTGGCCGACCTGCCCGGCGGCCCGAAGATCAAATGGGTCTACGACATGTACAAGGCGTCGTATCCCGACCTCGCCGCCAAGCCGGACCACCCGCAGACCTATATGCCCTACGGCATTCCGTCGGCGATGAGCATCGTCAATGCCCTGAAGGATGCCGGACCGCAGCCGACCCGCGAAAAGGTGCTCGAAGCACTGAAGAAGCAGAATTTCGACTCCGGCGTGATGGCAGGGCCCGTCGTCTTCGGACCCAATGAGCGCGCGGCCAACAAGTCGACGATCTTCATCAAATACGACGGCACCAACCAGGTGCTGCAGCCGGGCGTCTTCACCAGCCGATGGAAATACAAGGGCTGATCGGCCCGCATACCGCGGGAGCGTTGCTCCCACGGCATGTTCTTTGCGGAAAGCGCATCGTCTTATGGATTTCCAGCTCTTCCTTCTGTTCCTGCAACAGGGCGTCGCCTCGGGCCTCATCGTCGGCAGCGTCTACGCGCTGCTGGCGCTGGCGATCGTCATCATCTTCAAGACGTCGGAAGTGCCGAATTTCGCGCAAGGCGAAATGCTGATGGCGGCCGGCTATGTCGCGCTCTATCTGCTGGTGTTCCGGATGGTGCCGGCTTGGGCGGCCATCCCGATGACCATCGTCGTGGCGTTCGCCTGCGCGGCGCTGTTTCGCCGCGTCGTACTCACGCAGGTCGCGCGCGCCAGCGGCAGCCCGGTCAATCTGGTCATTGCGACCCTCGGCCTGTCCTATGTCCTGAAAGGCCTGGTGCGCCAGACCGGCTTTGGCGATACGCCGCGCTCCTTCCCAGCCCTAGTCTCGACGGATTCCTTGATGATCGGACAGGCCAGCGTGACCCGGCTGGATCTCGCCATCCTCGGCACCGCGATCGCGGTGATGGCGGCCTTCTTCTGGATGTTCGGCTATACCAAGCTCGGCCGGGCGATGCGCGCGGTGGGCATGAACCCGAAGGCGGCGCAACTCGTCGGCGTCGACCTCAACCGCATCCATGTCATCGTCTGGGGTCTGTCCGGCGCGATCTCGGCCGTCGCCGCATTGCTGATCGCGCCAAAACTGCTGATGACGGCCGATATGGGCTCCGTCGTCACGCTCGGCTTCGCTGCGGCCATCATTGGCGGCTTCGCCAGCCTGCCCGGCGCCATCGTCGGCGGCTTCATCATCGGCATCGTCGAGAACCTCGTCGGCCTATTCATCTCGTCGCGCGCCATCGTCGTCGCACCGTTCATCGCCATCATGCTGGTGCTGATCCTGCGGCCGCAAGGCTTGTTCGGCGGCCGCGTCCTGATCAAGAAGGTTTGACCGGCATGCGTGTTGTCAGCCTTGTCGCGGCCCTTCTCGCACTCATCGCCCTGCCCTTCTTCACCACCGGCTACATCATCTACGTCGCCAATCTGCTGCTGACCTTCACCGTGCTCTGCCTCGGCATGCATATCGTGATCGGCGAGGCCGGGCAGTTCTCGCTGGCACAGGCCGCCTTCTACGGCATCGGCATCTACACCAGCGGCCTTGCCGGCGCCGCCTTCAACTGGCCGTTTCCACTCTCGATCATAGCCTCCGGCCTCGTTGCGGGGCTGGTCGGCCTCTGCATCGGCATCATCGCGCTCAGGATGCGCGATATTTATCTGGCGCTCGCGACCTTTGCCTTCGGTGAAGCCATGCAATGGGTTTTCCTGAACTGGACGCCGGTCACCGGCGGTCCCAACGGTTTGCGGATTCCGCCCGCCGGTTTCTTCGGCCTCGAGATCGTGACCGATAAACAGGCCTATCCGGTGGTGCTGGCGATCACCGTGCTGATGATCGGGCTCACCGTCGTCATCGCCCGCTCGCGCCTCGGCCGGTCGTTCCGCGCGGTGCGGGAATCGGAGATTGCGGCGCTGGCGATGGGCGTGCCGGTGCGCCAAACCAAGCTCGCCGCTTTCGCGCTGTCGGCGTTCTTTGCCGGCGTGGCGGGCGCCATGTTCGCGATCTTCTCGACTTACATTCACCCCGACAGCCTCGGCTTCCAGACCACCATCCTGGTGCTGACCATGGCCGTCGTCGGCGGGCTCGGCTCGATCGGCGGCGCGGTCGGCGGCGCCATCGTGTTCGGCCTGATTTCCGAATTGCTGCGCCAGGCCCCCTCCTACCAGGAGATCATCTACGGCCTGATCCTGATCGTGTTCATGATGTTCGCACCCAAGGGACTGTTCGCCTTCGCCGGCGAGAATTTCCGGAGGTTCAAGCGTGCCTGAGCCTCTTCTGCAGGTCGAGAACATCACGGTCCGCTTCGGCGGTCTCGTCGCCGTCAATGATTTCAGCCTTGCGGTCGAGCGCGGCACCATCCACGCCCTGATCGGGCCGAACGGCGCCGGCAAATCGACCACCTTCAACTGCATCTCGCGGTTCTATCCACCCTCGTCCGGTCGGGTCTGCTTCGACGGCGAGGACATCACGCATCTCCCAGCCTCGGCGATGGCGGTGCGGGGCATCGCCCGGTCGTTCCAGAACCTCGAGCTTTTCAACGAACTGACCGTGCTCGAAAATATCCTGATCGGCGCGCATGTCCATTGCGGCGGCGCGCTGCGCGACCGGCTGCAGGCAAGGCCGCCCGCCGTGATGCGCCATATCGACGGCATCATCGAGCGCACCGGACTCGCACCCTATCGCGACCAGAAGGCCCGCAACCTCGATTTCGGTCACCAGAAGCTATTGGAACTGGCGCGCGCGTTGGCGATCCGCCCACGGCTGTTGCTGCTCGACGAGCCGGCCGCCGGCCTGCGCAACCGCGAGATCGCCAAGCTCGACACGCTGCTGACCGATCTCGTTCGACAGGACGGCCTGACGGTGCTGATCGTCGAGCACGTGATGCAGCTGGTGATGTCGATCTCCGATCGCGTCACCGTGCTCAATTTCGGCACCAGGATCGCCGAAGGAACACCGGACGAGGTCCGCAACGACCCCGCCGTCATCGAAGCCTATCTGGGCAAGGAGGCGGCGGCCCATGCCTGACATTCTCGAAATCGATCACATCTCGGCCGCCTATGGCCGCATCCAGGCGCTGTCCAACGTCAGCCTGAAAATTCCGGCCGGCGCGATCGTGGCGCTGCTCGGCGGCAACGGCGCCGGCAAGACCACGACGTTGAACACGATTTCGCGGCTGGTGCCGCTGACGGCCGGCTCGATCCGTTTCGAAGGCGAGCCGATCGAACGCCTGGCCTCGCACCATGTCGTCAAGGCCGGCATCTCGCAGGTGCCGGAAGGGCGCGAAGTGTTTCGCGACATGAGCGTGCGCGAAAACCTCGACATGGGCGCCTACGGCCGCAGCGACCCGGCCGGGGTGCGCAGCGATTTCGAGCGCGCCTTCGCCTATTTCCCGGTTCTCAGTGAACGCCTCAAACAAAAGGCTGGCACGCTCTCGGGCGGCGAGCAGCAGATGCTGCTGATCGCCCGCGCCTTGATGGCGCGGCCGCGGCTGCTGCTGCTCGACGAGCCGTCGCTCGGTCTGTCGCCGGTGCTGGTACAGAAAATCTTCGAGATCATCGCCCGCCTCCACCAGGATGGTCTGAGCATCCTTTTGGTGGAGCAGAACGCCGCGGTCGCGCTCGCCGCCTCGCAATACGCCTACATCCTGGAGAACGGCGAGATCGTCCTGCAAGGCGCTTCCGAAATTTTGCGCCAGGATGATTCCGTCAAGCGCACCTATCTGGGGAATTGAGCGTGACCGGGGCAGACGGACGTTTCGCCGGAAAGGCTTTTCTCGTCACCGGAGCCGCGCGCGGCATCGGAGAAGCGGTGGCTCGGCGCCTGGCGCGCGACGGAGCGGCGATCGCGGCGACCGATCTCGATGCGGCCGGTCTTGCCGCCCTGGAGACGTCGCTGCGCGCCGCGGGGACACCGGTGTTCGCGCGCGCTTTCGACACCCGCAACTCCGCCGCAACAGACTCATTCGTAACCGAGGCCGTGGCCGATCTCGGCCGTCTCGACGGCGCGGTCCCCTGCGCCGGCATCGCGCGAGCGGCTCCGGCCGAGGCGATGGACGACGCCGCCTGGGCCGGCGTGCTCGACATCAACCTGACCGGCGTCTTCTATACCTGCCGCGCCGTCGGCCGGGTACTGCTCGCACAGGGGTCCGGCGCGATCGTCACCATCGCCTCGATCACCGCCAAGGGCGGCCAGCCCGGCCGCGCCAATTACGCCGCCTCGAAATGGGGGCTGGTCGGCCTCACCAAGACGCTGGCCGTGGAATGGGGCCATCGCGGGGTGCGCGTGAACGGCGTCGCGCCCAACGGCGTCGATACGCCGATGATCCGCGACGGCATCCCGGCCGATTTCCTCGCCAACGTCATGCTCGACCGCACCCCGCTCGGACGATTGGCGCAGCCGGAGGAAATCGCCGCCGCGATCGCCTTCCTGCTCAGCGACGAGGCAGCCTACATCAACGGCGCGGTGCTGGAGGTCGATGGCGGCCTCACCGCCGGCTTCATGACGCACCGGCAAGGCGCGGATTTCGCGCGCAAGACCGACGCATCGAACGACACCGGGAGAAAGACATGACCGAACCATCAAGCCCTCCGCTTGCCCTCGTCACGGGTGGCGGACGCGGCATCGGCAAGGCGATCGCAAGCCGTCTCGCTCAGGACAATTTCGAGGTCATCGTGCTCGACCGCGACGGCGCGGCCGCCGAAGCCTGCGCGGCCGAGATCTCGACACCGAAAATTCGTGCCCGCGCGGCTGTGGTCGATCTTCTCGACCGCGAGGCCATCGCTGCGCTGATCGCGCGCGAACGGCCGCTCACAGCACTGGTGAACAATGCCGGCATCTTCGACGAGCGGGCCTTCTTCGACCTCACGGCGGAGGATTTCCGCCGCATGTACGACGTCAATCTGGTCGCCGTCTTCGCGCTCTCGCAAGCCGCCGCCGCGCGGATGCAGCCAGGCGCGAAAATCGTCAATATCGCCTCGCGCGCCTTCCTCGGCGCGCGCAACCACGCGCATTACGTCGCATCCAAAGCTGCCGTGGTCGGCCTGACGCGGGCGACCGCGATGGAGCTTGCCGCGCGCGGCATCCTCGTCAACGCCGTCGCACCGGGCCTGATCGACACCCCGCTGCTGGCGACGCTGACGCCGGAACGGCTGGCCGCGCAACTGGCGCTGCAGCCGACCGGCAAGGCCGGGCGACCCCGGGATATCGCCAACGCCGTCGCTTTCCTCGCGTCTCCGGCGATGGACTTCATCACCGGTCAGACCTTGCTGGTCGATGGCGGCAAATCGCTCGGCGGCGGCCTGGGGATTTGAGCATGATGGCAGCAGCAGAGGCCGCATCCGGCTTCGACGAGACCCATGATGTGGTCGTGGTCGGTTCCGGCGCCGGCGGCATGGCGACCGCCCTGACCGCCGCGCATCACGGCCTCGACGTATTGGTGATCGAGAAGACCGAGGCCATTGGCGGCAGCACTGCGGTGTCGGGCGGCGCGGTCTGGATTCCACTCAACCCGCATAGCGCCGAGGTTGGCGTCGACGACAGCCGCGAGTCGGCTCTCGCCTATCTGCAGGCCATTCTCGGCAACCGGCTGCGCCGCGACATGATCGATGCCTTCCTCGATGCCGGCCCCCGGATGGTCAGCTTCATGGAGGCGCATACCGCCCTGCAATTCGTTCCGCGCGCGGTGTCGCCCGACTATCAATCGGACCTCGAGGGCGCCGCCATGGGCGGCCGCACCATCGATCCCGCGCCGTTCGACGGGCGCGAACTCGGCAAGGATTTTGCGCTGCTACGCAACCCGCTGCAGGAGTTTCTGGTGTTCGGCGGCATGATGGTCGGCCGCAAGGACATCGACACCTTGCTCGGCGCCACGACCTCCTGGGAAAAATTTCGTGACAGCGCCATGCTGTTGCTGCGTTACGGGGCCGATCGGCTGCGCTATCCGCGCGGCACCCGATTGCTGATGGGCAATGCCATGGCAGCGCGGCTGCTGAAATCGGCGCTGGATCGCAACATCGCCCTGCGCACGCAGACGGCCGCAGTGAAGTTGATCCGCGATGCCGCCGGCATCGCCGGTCTGGAAGTCGAACGAGATGGAAGCAAACGGCGCATCGGCGCCCGACGCGGCGTGGTGCTGGCAACCGGCGGCTTCCCTGGCAATGCAAGCCTGCGCGCCGAGATGTTGCCCTACGCCGATCAACATTATTCAATGGCGCCTGCCGGCAATGCCGGCGACGGCTTGCGCATGGCGCTGGAAGCCGGCGCCTCCATCGCAGCCGACAATATCGGCAATGCGTTCTGGACGCCGGTCTCGGTGATGCGGACGGCGGATGGCCGGGAGATCCGTTTTCCCCATCTCATCCTCGACCGTCAGAAGCCCGGCGTGATCGCGGTGAACCAACGTGGCAAGCGTTTCGTCAATGAAGCGACCTCCTATCACGAGTTCGTCGAGGCGATGCATCGCGCGCACGAGACCGAACCGTCGATCCCCGCTTATCTGATTTGCGATGCGAATTTTCTGCGGAAATATGGTCTCGGCCTGGTGCGTCCGGCGGCCCGCTCGCTGCAGCGTTTCCTGGAGTGCGGCTATCTCGTTTCAGCCGGCTCCGTCGGCGAGCTCGCCGGCAAGCTCGATATCGACGCGGCCGCGCTTGCCGCGTCCATTGCCGAGATGAACGATGCGGCCGTCAGCGGCCATGATCCGGCGTTCGGCAAGGGCAGTACCGCCTATAACCGCTATCTCGGCGACGCCGCGCATCAGCCGAACCCATGCCTCGGTCCGATCGACAAGCCGCCGTTCTACGCCGTGCGGGTTTTCCCCGGCGATATCGGCACCGCGGCCGGCTTGAAGACCGACGCGAAAGCCCGCGTGCTCGACGGCGACGGCCAGCCGATCGCGGGGCTGTTCGCCGTCGGCAACGACATGAATTCGATCATGGCCGGAGCCTATCCCGGCGCCGGCATCACGCTCGGTCCGGCGCTGACTTTCGGCTATATCGCCGGTCTCGAACTCGCCGGCTCTTCGCAGGACAGGAAACAACGATGAAGCTCTACTACTCGCCCTACTCGCCCTATGTCCGAAAAGTGCTGGTCGCGGCCCACGAAGTCGGGCTCGCCGACAAGATCGAAAATGTCGCCTGTGCCGCCCATCCCGTCACCCGGGATCAAAACATCATTACCCATAACCCGCTTGGCCAGGTGCCGACGCTGCTGCTCGACGACGGCACGATGCTCGCCGACAGCCGGGTGATCTGCGAATATCTCGACGATCTGGCCGGCGGTTCGCTGTTCCCGCGTTCCGGCGCCGCGCGTTGGCGCGTTCTTGTCGATCAGACGATCGGAGACGGCATCCTGACCGCGGCCTTGTTGTCGCGCTACGAAGTCGCCGCACGACCGCCGGAAAAACTCTGGCAGGACTGGCTCGACGGCCAGATGGACAAGGTCGACACCGCGATCTCTTCAATCGAGGCTGCGGTGCCAACGCTTGGCGACCGCGTCGACATCGGCACCATCAGCTTCGGCTGCGCCTTCGGCTATCTCGATCTGCGCTTCCCGGATTTCGGCTGGCGTGACCGGCACCCGAAATCGGCCGATTGGTACGCCCGTTTTGGCGCACGGCCTTCGATGGTGGCGACGCAGCACCCCGGCCCCGTGTAGCCCGGCTCAATTCTCCGGCACGGTGAACACTGCGCATGGATCTGCGATACCGCGCAAGGCATGTGTACCGAGCGGGATCAGCGGCACCGCAGTCTCGGCGGCGAGGGCGCCCGAAACAAGGACGGCCTTGCCGAGCGGCCGACATAGTCCTTCCAACCGGCTGACCAGATTGACGGCGGGGCCGATCGCCGTGAAATCCAGCCGATCCGCGGCACCGATATTGCCCCATAGCATCTCGCCGAGATGCAGCGCGGCGCCGAACGGCAGAGCCGACAGCCCCTGCTGCCGTCGCGCTTCGTCGAGATGCGCCATTCCGGCCCGCGCGGCGGAGACCGCACGCAGGGCGGCGTCGCAGGCGTCACGGGGCGGACCACCAGCGACCGGAAAGATCGCCAGCACGCCATCCCCGATGAATTTCAGCACTTCGCCGCCGAAGGCGTGGACCGCGCCGGCGATGCGGTCGAACCAGGCGTCGAGAGCCGAGATGACCGCCGAGGGAGGATTGCTCTCGGACAAAGCCGTGAAGCCGCGCAGGTCGGCATAGAGCAGCGCGGCCTGGATGGTCTCGCTGCTGCCGCGCCGCAAAGGACCCGCCAGCACCCGCGCCGCGCTGCGCCGGCCGAGATAGGCCTCGAGCGCCGCCGTCAGCGTCGCGCGAGCCGCGACAACGGCGAGCGGCGCGGCAGCGAAGCGCGCGGCCTGGCGCAACGCATCGGCCTCATCGGGCGTGAACGGACCCGGCCCGATCCAGCCGAGCGAAGGACTATCCGGCTTCGAGCCGACGACATCCTCATGCATGGGGCCCGCCGCCAGACCGGCGAGCCAGCGCCGGCCGGCATCGCCGGGAGGGTTCGCGGCTCCCGCGACCGGAAGCCCTCCCGCCACGAATCCCAGGGCTTCAATCACCTCGCCATTTTCGGCGCGCCAAAGCCAGGTGCGCCGGGCAATCAGCGGATGCGGCACGGCCAATGTCAGGGCGCCGCCCGTGAGCGGCAGGCCGTCCGCAACCAGACGCGCGCCCACCTCGGCCAGCAGCCGGTCGGCTCCCGACGTCTCGGCGGCCGCGTCGACAAGCCAGGAGAGCGTCGAAGAGAGCTGCATGGGCGGATCATGGGGTTGACGTAGCCCCCCTGTCACGAATTATTCCCATAAGGGCTGGCTCCGGCGCTGCATCCGCGCCACCGCAACCGAGGAGACTCCGATGACTGAACCGCTCGTGGTCCGGCGTGAGACCCAAATCGCGGCGCCGCCCGCCACCGTCTTCGCCTTCCTGACCGATCCGGAAAAGATTGTGAGCTGGATGGGCACCGAGGCAAAGACCGAGATGCAGCCCGGCGGGCTGTATCTCCTCAAAGGTATCAGCGAGCGCCGCCGCGTGGCGCGCGGTGCCTTCCGCGAGGTCGTTCCGGTCCACCGGCTCGCCTACAGCTTCGGCTGGGAAGGCGATGAGGAAGTGCCGCCGGGATCGAGCCTGGTCGAAATCGACCTGATCGACCAGGACGGCGGCACCTTGCTGCGCATGACCCACAGCGGTCTTCCGAACGCCGCGCAGTGTGCCGGCCACAACAAGGGTTGGGCGCATTACCTCGGCAGGCTGACGATGGCGGCCGCCGGCCAAAATCCCGGCAAAGAGCGTGGCCCGCCGGCATCGCCTGACGCCTAGCGCGACAGCGCCTGGCTTACGCCACCTCCAGGACGAGCTTGCCGTCGACGCCCCGGCCAATCAGACGGGCCGCAGCCTGCTCAACCTCCGTCCACGGCAGGACCGCGTCGATCGGCGCGCGAAGCCGTCCTTCGGCGACCAGATTTGCCAGCCGCACCAGCGCGGCCTTGCAATCCTCCGGGCGCTCGGTGCCGAGCCAGACGCTGAGCAGCCTTGCGCCGCCCGATCGGTAGAGCTCGATGGCATCGAAGCTCGTCAGCTGTCGCGCGGAGTTACCGCAGTTGATGCAAACGCCACCGCGCGCGAGCGACCTGAGCGCGAGGCTCAACGTATCGCCGCCAACCGAATCGAAGATGACATCAAAGGGGCCTGCGTCCCTGGCTTCCGCCATATCGGCAAAAACCCCGGCCGGCTCGACACCGTCTTCCTTGAGCTGCTTGTGCAACCCGATTCGGCGGCTCACTCCGAACACCTTTGCACCGGAAATCACCGCAAGCTGACAAGCGAAGCGCCCGAC
>JAQGJF010000978.1 GCA_028290765.1 Tardiphaga sp. | reverse complement strand
TTCCGTTAGAGCTGTTTGAAACCCGTCGCCTGCTCGGCGCCGTCGTCGGCGTGATCGGCCTTGCGGTGACGTGGCGGCTTGGCCGGCGTGTCGGCGGCCCGCTGGCCGGGCTTGCAACGTTGCTCCTGCTGGCGCTGTGCCCGACCTTCTACGGGCATATGTTCATGAACCCGAAAGATGCGCCCTTCGCGGTCTCGATGGTGATCCTGATGCTCGGCCTGGTGCGGTTGGCCGAGGAGTATCCTTCGCCTTCGCCGCGGACCATCCTGATCGTCGGCCTCGGCGCCGGCCTGTCGATCGGCTCGCGCATCCTCGGCGGCCTGGCGCTGGTCTATGCGCTGATCGGTTTCATTCCGCTGTTCCTTGACGAAGTGCGCGGCCACGGCACGCGCGAAGCCGCGCACCGCTTCGCGCACGTGCTCTATGTGCTGCTGCCGGGGCTCGTCCTCGGCTACCTCGTGATGGGTCTGATCTGGCCATGGTCGATCATGGAGCCGGGCAATCCGTTTCACGCCTTGACCTATTTCTCCCACTTCTTCGAGAAGCCGTGGAAGGAAATGTTCGACGGCGCCCTGGTCTCGGTGCCGGACATGCCGTGGTCGTATCTGCCGACGCTGTTCGCGCTGCAGCTTCCGGAAGTGCTGCTCGGCCTGTGCATCGGCGGCGTGGTGATCACGCTGGCGTCGCTGTCGCACGGCGAAATCTCGCCACGCCGCAAGTCCATCCTGCTGATGCTGACGCTGGCCGCAACGCTGCCGCTGGTGGTCGCGATGGTCAAGCGTCCGGCGCTCTACAACGGCATTCGCCATTTCATCTTCGTGATCCCGCCGATGACGGTGCTCGGCGGCATGGCGTTCAGCTGGCTGATGGACTGGCTCCGGGTCAACCACCGCGGCGCCCAGGCCGCCGCGATGGCGATGTTCACCTTCGGGCTGATGCTGCCGCTGGCGGAAATGATCCGGCTGCATCCCTACCAATACACCCACTTCAACTATATCGCGGGAACCGTGCGCGCCGCCGACGATCTCTACATGCTGGATTACTGGGGCCTGGCGCTGAAGCAGGCCTCCGACGCGCTACGCGAGGAAATCGTCGAGCGCCAGGAAGCGCCGCCGCACGGCCGCAAATGGAAGGTCGCGGTGTGCGGCCCGCAGCGCCCGGCGCAGGTCGCGCTCGGTCCGGAATTCACCATCGGCTGGGACAGCCACGCCGCCGACTTCGCGATGACGTTGGGCGAGTTCTACTGCAAGGGCCTGACCGCGCCGGTGATCGCGGAGATCAGGCGCGACGACGTGGTGTTCGCCCGCGTCTATGACATTCGCGGCCGCAGCATCTCCAGCCTGCTGGCGATCCCCGCGCCCTAGCACGGCCCGACGGACAAACCTCAGGCGAGCCTGGTGGTTGCGATCAGCCGCCAGTCCGCCAGCGCGGCCTTGCGATGCGGTTCGGCTTGCGCCCGGTAGTCCGGACTTTCGACGATGCGTTGAAACGCCGCGAAGGCCGGATATTCCACGATGCCGATGTCGTCCCATCGCTCGCCCGCCGGCGCCACCACGCCCGACAGCACCGCACCGAGCCAAAACACCTTGACCCCGCCCGGCGCGGCAAGCGTCCGGAAAGCCGGCACGTAGCGCTGCGTATAGGCCTCCCGGCCCGAGCACGGCTGAAGCTCGCTGCCGCCGGCGTATTCAGCGCGCTCCCGGTAGCGAAGCAAGTTCACCATGTAGACCGGGGTATTTTGCGGAATGACCGCGGCAGCAGCGGTGATGTCTTCCGGTTTGATTGCAGTAAAGGGCATATGACTTCTCCGTAACGGACGACTTGACACTTTTCGACATAACGTCAGAATACTTGACAATAATCGTCATAATGTCAAGGTCGCGGAATGAAGCGGCCGGCGCATTCGTTGTCGAAGGAAGAGCGTGTCATCGCAGGCGCCACGGACGTGTTCCTGCGCTATGGATTCGCGCGCACCACGATGGGCGATATTGCGGAACGCGTCGGCATCTCACGGCCGGCGCTTTATCTGCTGTTCGCCAACAAGGAAGAGGCGTTCGCAGCGGTCATCCGCCGCTTGAACGACGACCAGCTCGCCGCCATCCGCGCGGCATTGCCCGGCCTGCCGACGCTGCATGCCAAAGTGCTTTTCGCTTGCGAGACGTGGGGCGCCCACGGCGTCGACCTGATGACCGCCCATCCCGACGCCAAGGATCTGTTCGACCTGTCCTTCGCACCGGTGCAGGAGATCTATCTCAAATTTCAGACGCTGCTCGCCGAACTGCTCGAGGGGCCCGCTGCCGGATCGGCGCTGAACGCCAAGCCCGCGCAACTGGCCCGCGTCGTGACTTTCGCCATGCGCGGCTTCAGGGAAACCGCCAGCAACGGTCGCGACATGCGACGGCTGATTGCGCTGCAGGTTTCGATGCTCCTGGCAGCGCTCGGAGTGGACGATGCCGGTTCGGCATAGCTGGCAGCGCGGCGGCGCGCCTTGCCGCTCCCGACCAGCCGGACTACGCTTTTGCGCAGATCAGACAATTTGCCGGGAGAAACCAGCCATGTCGCCAGCGGAAGCCCATCTCAAGGAAGTACCGTCCGAAATG
>JAQGJF010000974.1 GCA_028290765.1 Tardiphaga sp. | reverse complement strand
GATTTCGGAGATCGCCTATGCCAGCATCGCCGGCGTCTTCATCATGTCCTATGCGACCTCGCGTCTTGGCCTGTCGCGCGGCCTGGTGCTGAACGGCGCCTTCATCGCATCCTTTGTCGCGCTGTTTTCCATTCCTTTGTTCGGCTGGATGTCCGACAAGGTCGGCCGCAAGACGATGTTTTATGCGAGTTGCCTGTTCTCGGCGTTGTTCGCATTCCCAATGTTCTGGCTGCTCGACACCCGCGATCCGACCATCGTGATCCTGACCATCGTGGTCGCCATCAGCTTCGGCCAGATGGTGATGTTCGGGATCGGCGCGCCGTGGTATTCCGAACTGTTCACCGCGAAGCTGCGCTACAGCGGCGCGTCGCTGGGCTTCCAGGTCGGTGCTGCGCTGAGCGGCGGCCTGAGCCCGCTGATCGCCGCGTCGCTGATGGCGTGGGCCGGCGGCGCCACCTGGCCGGTCTCGGTGTTTCTGATCTTCTGCGCGTTGATCACGGCGATCGCGACCACGGTCGCGCCGGAGATGGCCAACAAGGAACTGACATGATGGCGAAGGGGCGGTACGTTGGCGTGCCGCCCCTTCGGAATCGGAATTTGCCGCTCTCACGGCGATCACGCAGCCAGGCGAAGGACATCAACGATGCTCGACACACTTGATCTCAAGACATCCGCGCCCGGCGCGGTCGTTCCGGCATGGACCGGCGTGGTGCGCCATCTCCACGTCACGCCGCGGGCCTTCCTGCCGATGCGGGCGATGCCCGAACTTCAATTGATCGAGGGCAGGGGTATCGAGGGCGATCGCTACATGATCGGGAGAGAGGAGGGGTTTTATTCGCACAAGCCCGAAGATGGACGGCAGGTGACGCTGTTCGAAGTCGAAACCCTGGTGGCGCTGAAGCGCGATCACAATATCGACCTCGGCCCCGAGGAACACCGACGCAATGTAACGACGGAAGGCGTGCCGCTCACCCATCTGGTGGGACGCCGGTTCTGGCTCGGCGAAACATTGTTGGAGTCGACCCGGCTGTCGATTCCATGCCGGCACATCGAGGAAATCACCGGCAAGGCGATCTTCGATCCCTTGATCAACCGCTCCGGGCTGAACTGCCGGATCCTGAAAGGCGGAATCGTTCGCGTTGGCGATGCCGTGCGGAATATCTGATGAAAGTGGCGCCGATCACGACTGTCAAAACCATCGTCGAAAATATCGAGGATGGCGGAACAGACATCAAGCTGTTTTCGCTGGTTGATCCCGATCGCTGGGAGCTTCCGCCGTTTCGGCCGGGTGCGCATATCGACCTGCATTTGCCTGGCGGCTTGGTCCGGACCTATTCGCTGTGCAACGACCCCGCCGACAACAGGCGTTATCTGGTCGCGGTCAAACGCGAACGCGCCGGGCGCGGCGGCTCGATGAAATTGCATGATGAGGTCAAAGTCGGAGACACGATCGGCGTGACGCTGCCGCGCGGCGGGCTCGATCTTTCCGAAGACGTCTCGCGATTCGCTTTTGTCGCTGGCGGCATCGGGGTAACGCCGTTCTTGTCGGCGGCAGCCTATCTGAAGCGGATGAGGCGTCCGAAATTCACATTGCATCTGATGGCGAGGGGCGAGCCGCCGTTGGCCGGCTTGCTGGCGCCGCTGCTGAAATCCGGACATCTGGTGATTCACAATACCGCCGTCGTGAGTCGGCCGGAAATCGCAGCGCTGGTCGGCCGGCCGTTGTCCGATGTCGGGCTCGGTTGTTGCGGTCCGCAGAGCATGATCGACGATTTCGAACAGGCGACGCGGGACTGGCCGGACGAGCGGGTGCATGTCGAGCGTTTCGTGCCGCCGGCATTGCCGGTCGATCCCAACGCGAAGCCTTATACGCTGGCTCTGTCGCGATCGAATCTGGAGACTCGTGTCGAGCCCGGGCAGACCATGCTCGCAGCCCTCCTCGATCTCGGCATCGATATTCCCGCGTCTTGCTGCGGCGGCATCTGCGGATCGTGCAAGGTCGATTGGCTCGAAGGGACGCCGGTGCATCGCGACCGCGTGCTGTCCGCGGCCGAACGCCAGCGGAGCCTGATGGTTTGCGTGGCCGGATCGGCGACGGATCGATTGGTGCTGGATCTATGAAGCGCGATCGTCGGATAAACGAGGCGCGGCTGAGCGGCTGCTACGGATAGCCGCGCAGCATCAAACTGTCGGCGCGCACTTCCCAGCTTTCCAGCCGGTCGAGAAAACTCATGCCGAGCAGGTTGGTCTTCATCTGGCCGCGCGGAACCACAAGAGCGGGGACCGAACGTTCCACCAGTCTGCCGATCGCCAGGCGATCGAGGGTCAGGCGTGCGGCCTTGGTATGACCGCCGGCGGTCTCGACATCGACGTTGTAATCGAGCAACTCCAGCGGCAGTCCGGCGGCCTTGGCGGTTTCGAAGGTCAGCACCACGGATCTCGCGCCGGAGTCGATCACCAACAGCGCATGCACGCCGTTGATCGTGGCCCGTAGCGCGAACTCACCGCCTTTTCCGCGCGAAATCTGCACGGCGCGGGCTGGCGCCGGTTTTCGCAGCATGCCGGATACAAGAGTACTCGCCTTTGCGATCTGATGTGGATCGCCATAAGCCAGCACGGCACCGGCGGTCGCGGCCAGCATGGCGACGATGAGGAGAATGCGGCTCACAGCGCACCTGTCATGAATTGGCGTGGGGTCAGTTTTTTGCGGCGGTCGCCGACAGCGGCGCCAGGCCGGCGTCGGTCATTCGCGCCGGCAGTTGCGCCATGATGGCCAGCCGCTCGGCGCTTTCGATCCGGTGCCAGCGCGCGATTTCCGGCAAGGTGCGTCCACAGCCCAAACAGAGGCTGGTTCTGGGATCGATGATGCAAACTGCGATGCACGGCGTGTCTTTGCTCATGTCAGGATATTGAAGCGGTTCTGAACGCTTGCGCAAGCGTTCAGGCTATAGGCCGGTGCCGGCGCTCATGATCGGTTTGTTGCGGGCCCGATGCCGTTCCTCGCCGACAGCGGTGTCATAGGTCTCGGGTTGCAGGGACGGGGCCTCCTCGGCCATCGGCGCCAGCGCCGACATCACGCGTTCCGGCGGGAAGGTGATGATGACTTCGGTGCCGATGCGGATCTTGGATTTCAAGGTGAACGTTCCGCCGTGCATGTCGATCAGGCTCTTGGCGATCGGCAGCCCGAGGCCGGCGCCCTGTTCGGCGGATTTGATCGAGTTGGAGCCCTGGCCGAACGACGCCAGCACGATCGGAATCTCGTCCTCGGCGATGCCGGATCCGGTGTCCTTGACGCTGAGATATTGTCCGCCCGAGGCGGTCCATCCCACCTTGAGCCAGATCTCTCCGCCTTGCGGGGTGAACTTGATCGAGTTCGACAGCAGGTTGAGCACGATCTGCCGCGTGGCGCGCTCGTCGCCCCAGATCCGCGGCATGCCTTGCTCGAACACTTCGTGAATGGTGATGCCGCGGCTGGAGGCGCGCAGCTTCAACAGATGATGGCAGTCGGCGACGACATGCACCAGCGAGACCGCCTCTTCGTTGAGTTCGTAGCGTCCGGCCTCGATCCGCGACAGGTCCAGGATCTCGTTGATCAGGTTCAACAGATGCACGCCGGAATTATGGATGTCGGCGGAATAGTCCTTGTAGACCGCCACGGCATGGGCGCCGAAAATCTCGCTCTTCATCACTTCGGAAAACCCGAGGATGGCGTTGAGCGGCGTTCGCAGTTCGTGGCTCATCTGCGCCAGGAACCGCGATTTGGCGACATTGGCGGCTTCGGCGCGATGCCGGGCCTCGTCCGAAATCGCCTTGGCCTGCTCGAGTTCGCCGATCAGCGCGTCCTTTTCGGCGCGGGCTTCCAGCGTTGCCAGCGTCGTCGAATGGAGCCGATGCGCCAGCAGGGCGAAATACCCTTCCGCGGCTACCGCGATCATGGCGAGGATGTAGTTGTCGAAGGTGCCGCGCAGCGCAAAATTCGCGGCAATCCCCAGCGTGACCGGCGCGGTGGCCGCGAAGGCCGCGATCGGCAGGCTTGCCGCCAGCATGCTCGATACCGCGACCACCAGCAGCATCAGGAACATCATCAGCGTGTTCGACACCACATCGACGCTGGTGGGATGAATCAGGATGATGGTCCAGCACACGCCGTACAGCAGATCGAGCAGCACAAATCGCATCCGCCATTTGCGGGTGCCGGCAGGAGAGGGCGCCTCATCCAGAAAACGATTGCAGTTGCGGATGATGACGGCGTGCAGGCAGAGGATGCCGCAGGTCCAGGCCGCTGCCGAGAGCGGCTTGATCCAGAGACTGAACAGGAGACCGGTCGCCACCACCAGCAGCATCACGACCAGCGATGCCGACAACCGTGTCTGGGCGTATTGTCGAAGCAGTTCGCGATCGAAGGCGGGGCGCGTGCCGCTGGTCGACGTCAGCCGATCGCGGGCCTCGCGAACCCGCTGCGCCGCGACCCGGCGGTTGCGCGCCGGTGCGGCAACAGCGGACTCAACCGGAAGCTGAACCACTTCGGGTTTATCGGCGGGCTCACTCATCAACGAACACAAATCCTGGACGCAGCCGCGCGAAATTCCGCGGCAGCTATTTCTGGCGCCAAATCATTAAGAGGTGCCTTAAAGAACCGGATAATCCGGTTAATAATCGCCGAATGGTGACCGACGTCACAGATGGCAAATTTGATCGGAAATCTATCTAAATAATTGAATTTGCTTATAAAAATGAAATACGCGGCCGGTTTCCCGATACCGGCCGCGCAGCGCCATACCAATTAACGTTCGAGCCGTGCGAGAAGGCTCGACGTATCCCAGCGGCGTCCGCCCATCTTCTCGACTTCCGAGTAGAACGCATCGACGAGGCTGGTGACCGGCAGGCTGGCGCCGTTGCGTCGCGCCTCGGCCAGACAGATCGAGAGATCCTTGCGCATCCATTCAACCGCGAAGCCGAAATCGAACTTGCCGTCGTTCATGGTCTTGTAACGGTTGTCCATCTGCCACGACTGCGCGGCGCCCTTCGAAATGGTCTCCACCACCGCGTTGACATCAAGTCCCGCTTTTTTCGCGAAATGGATTCCTTCGGAGAGCGCTTCGACCAGCCCGGCAATGCAGATCTGATTGACCATCTTGGTCAATTGGCCGGAACCGGCGGGTCCCAGCAGCTTGCACATCTTGGCGTAGGCCATGATGACCGGTTCGGCACGCTTGTAGACGTCCTCGCTGCCGCCGCACATCACCGTCAGGGCGCCATTCTCCGCGCCGGCCTGGCCGCCCGACACCGGGGCGTCGATGAACTTGAAGCCGGCTTTGGTGGCTGCCTTGTCGAGTTCGCGTGCGACTTCCGCCGAGGCGGTGGTGTGATCGACAAACACGCTGCCGGCTTTCATGCCCGCGAACGCGCCATCGGCGCCGATCGTGATGGCGCGAAGGTCATCGTCGTTGCCGACGCAGGCCATCACGAAATCCTGACCTTCGGCGGCGGCCTTGGGCGTCGAAGCGGTGCGTCCACCGAATTTTTCGGCCCAAGCCTTCGCCTTGGCCGGCGTGCGGTTGAATACCGTCACCTCATGGCCGCCCTTGGCGGCAAGGTGTCCCGCCATGGGAAAGCCCATGACGCCGAGACCGAGAAAAGCGACTTTAGCCATATTTGTTACCTTGGGTTTTCGTCGGCCGTTGCTGTCGGAACTGCCGAACCATGTCTTTGGAGGCCCCAGATTGGCGGGCGGGCACGGTTTTGTGCTAGAATGACCCGATAATCAAGGTTTCAAAAACACTGGGCAAAATCATTGGGAGTGACGTCGCATGAGCGTGGGCATGCTCGACCATTTCAATATCCGAACCCGTCAGCTCGGTGACACCGTGAGGTTCTACGAGGACATTCTGGGGCTGCAAAATGGCGACCGGCCCAACTTCGCGTTTCCGGGGGCGTGGATGTACAGCGAGGGCCGCGCGGTGGTGCATCTGGTGGATATTTCAGCGACCGGCGAGGCGCAAAAGCCCGATTCCGGCGTGGTCCACCATGTCGCCTTCGCGAGCCGTGATTTCAACGGCATGAAGCAGCGGCTGCAGTCCAAGGGTATGGCGTTCGATACCCGCCAGGTGCCGGGTGGCGAGTTGTGGCAGATTTTCGTCCGCGATCCCAACGGCGTGATGATCGAACTGAACTACGAGGCCGCCAAGGAACAGGGCTGAAGCCCAGATTTGGCCGAGCGCCCGGCGTCCGGCGCCCTTGCGTAAACCTGATGGCTGCATAAACCGGTATGCACGGGGCGGGAATAGCTCTATGTGCGGTTTGAATCCAGGCCGGCAATCAGGAGATACGGTTTGAGCGTTACGAAACAGCAGGTTCTCGATGGTTTGGCCAAGGTGGCTTCGCCCCGCGGCGTCCCGTTGACCAACGCCAATGTATTGTCCGAGATCGCGGTCAACGACGGCAAGGTGTTCTTTTCCATCAATGTCGATGCCACCGAGGCCCGCGCCTGGGAAAGCGTGCGCGCGCAGGCGGAAGCCGCCGTGCGCGCCATTCCCGGGGTATCGACCGCCATGATCGCGCTGACCGCCGAGCGCAAGCCGGGCGCAGCCGCGCCGGCTTCCAGCGCTGCAGCGCACGCGCCGCACCGGCACGCGCCAGGGGTGCCCCACGTTTCGACCCACAAGCCGCCGCAAAATCCGGCTTCGGGTTCGCCGATGTCGAGGCAGGCCGAAATTCCCGGCATTGCCGCCGTCATTGCGGTGGCGTCCGGCAAAGGCGGCGTCGGCAAATCCACCACCGCGCTCAATCTGGCGCTGGGCCTGCGCGACCTCGGTTTGCGGGTCGGCTTGCTGGATGCCGATATCTATGGGCCCTCGGTGCCGCGGCTGACCGGCATTCGCGAGAAGCCGCAGCTGAACGACGACAAGAAAATGATTCCGATCGTTCGTTTCGGTCTTGCGATCATGTCGATCGGCTTTCTGGTGGAAGAAGAAACCGCGATGATCTGGCGCGGGCCGATGGTGATGTCGGCGATCACCCAGATGCTGCGGGACGTGGCGTGGGGCACGCTCGACGTTCTCGTGGTCGACATGCCGCCCGGGACCGGCGACGCACAGCTCACGCTGGCGCAGAACGTTCCGCTCAAGGGAGCGGTCATCATCTCGACACCGCAGGATCTGTCGCTGATCGATGCGCGACGGGGCCTCGCCATGTTCAAGAAGGTCAATGTGCCGGTGCTCGGCATCGTCGAAAATATGAGCTATTTCCAGTGCCCGCACTGCGGCACGCGGTCGGACATCTTCGGGCATGGCGGCGCACGGCACGAGGCGGAGCGGCTTGGGGTTCCGTTCCTGGGCGAAATCCCGCTGCACATGTCGATTCGCACCACATCGGATTCCGGCACGCCCGTCGTCGAAAGCGAGCCGGATGGTCCGTATGCGGCGATCTACCGCTCCATCGGCGAAAAGGTCCGGGATCAGCTGCAAGGCGTCATTGCCGCCGCATAGAGCGATTTTGGCGGGCCGGACCTGAGGGATTTGCCACATTCAACTTTCGTTTAATTGGCGCCGTGATCGGCCCGCCTGCGTTTCCGCAGGCAAACATCCGTGTTAGACCGTGCCCCGCCAGAGCGTCGTCGGTCGCAGCGCTATGCCGTGCCGTTGAATATGCTCCAGTGAATTCTGGGAAACGCCCACTAAGGAGAGTCTGAATGAAGCGTCGTGATTTCTTGAAAGTGTCTGCAGCAACCGGGGCCGCTGCAGCCGCCGTGGCCTCGCCGGCGATCGCCCAGTCGTCGCCCGAGATCAAGTGGCGCCTGACGTCGAGTTTCCCGAAATCGCTCGATACGATCTACGGCGGCGCCGAATATATGGCGAAGCAAGTCGCTGAAATGACCGACAACAAGTTTCAGATTCAGTGCTTCCAGGCTGGCGAACTCGTGCCCGGATTGCAGGCGCTCGACGCGACCGCCAAGAACACCGTCGAGATGTGCCACACCGTCTCGTACTACTATGTCGGCAAGGATCCGACCTTTGCGATCTACGCTTCGGTGCCGTTCGGCCTCAATGCCCGCCAGCAGAACTCCTGGTGGTACCAGGGCGGCGGCATGGAGCTCGGCAACGAGTTCTTCAAGAAGTTCGGCGTGATCGGCTTCCCCTGCGGCAACACCGGCACCCAGATGGGCGGCTGGTTTCGCAAGGAGATCAAGACCGTTGCCGATCTCTCCGGCCTCAAGATGCGCATCGGCGGCATTGCCGGTCAGGTGCTGCAGAAGGTCGGCGTGGTGCCGCAGCAGCTCGCCGGCGGCGACATCTATCCGGCGCTCGAAAAGGGCACCATCGACGCCGCCGAGTGGGTCGGTCCGTACGATGACGAGAAGCTCGGCTTCGCGAAGGTCGCCAAGTACTATTATTATCCGGGTTTCTGGGAAGGCGGCCCGACCGTCCACGCGTTCGCCAACTTTGAAAAGTGGAATTCGCTGCCGAAGAACTATCAGGCGATCCTGACCAATGCGACGGCGAACGCCAACAGCTGGATGGCCGCGCGTTACGACATGCAGAACCCGACGGCATTGAAGCGTCTGGTCGCCGGCGGCACCCAGCTTCGTCCCTTCACCAACGAAGTATTGGAAGCCTGTCTGAAGGCGACCAATGAACTGTGGGCTGAAATCTCCGGCAAGAACGCCGACTTCA
>JAQGJF010000968.1 GCA_028290765.1 Tardiphaga sp. | reverse complement strand
TGCTGGCGACCGTTCACGGCTTTGCGGCAGTCGAACCCAGGCTCTACGAAGTGGCGCGGGTGCTGCATTTGTCGAGCCTGGCGGTGATCTTCAAGATCGCGCTGCCGTCCGCCAGTCCCGACATTCTCTCCGGCATGCGGCTCAGCCTCACCGTGGCGCTGATCCTGGCAGTGGTGTGCGAAATGCTCGCCGGCCTCGACGGATTAGGCCACTGGGTGCTGCTGTCAGCGCGCGCGTTCCGCGCCGCCGATTTATTCGCCGGCGTCATCCTGCTCGGCGCGATCGGCTACGCCACCGCGCTGATGATGTCGGCGGTGGAGCGGCGGCTGTTGGTGTGGCGAACCAGCGGGCATTAGAATTCATACAAACAGATTCGCGTGATCCCTCCCCCTTGCGGGGAGGGTTGGCCGAGCGAAGCGGAGGCCGGGGTGGGGGTCCCCGAGCACGGTGTTTGTGGCTTACCCCCACCCGACCGGCCTGTCGGCCGGCCACCCTCCCCACAAGGGGGAGGGATAAGGAAGAGCGCGCCGCGCGTCCTTACGCGATTGTATTCTCCAAACTCCCGATCCCTTCCACATCCGCGGTGACGCGGTCGCCGGCGGCCAGAAACCGCGGCGGCTCCATCGCGTAGCCGACGCCGGCCGGAGTGCCGGTGGCGATGATGTCGCCGGGTTCGAGCGTCAGGCCGCGCGACAGATGCTCGATGATCACCGGGATCGGGAAGATCATGTTGCTGGTGCGGCTGTCCTGGCGGAGTTCGCCGTTCACGGTCGAGGAGATGCGCAGATCCTCGACATTGGGCAGCGCCGAGGCATGCACGACCACGGGTCCAAAGGGACAGGAGCGGTCGAGGCCCTTGCCCTTGAACCACTGGCCGTGGGCGCGCTGCAGTTCGCGGCCGGTGATGTCGTTGATGATCGAATAGCCGAACACGTGGTCGAACGCCTTGTCGGCTGTGATGTCGACGCCCTTCTTGCCGATGATGACGGCGAGTTCGACCTCGTAGTCGAGCTGCTTGGTGGCGTTGGCATGCAGCGGAATGGTGTCGCCGGCGGCGATCACGGCGGTCGGCGGCTTGGTGAAGAATTCCGGCAGCACCGGCAGCGGCGCCGGCGGCTTGCCCTGGGCGCGCATGCCCTCGTCGATATGGGCCTTGTAGTTGCGTCCGACGCAGAACACGTTTTTGCGCGGCTGCGGGATCGGTGCCAAGACTTTCAGCGACGAGCGCGCCAGCAGCGCGCCGCCGGCGGCGGATTTCGAAAGGCCACGGACGATGTCGAGCGCGGCATCCCCGGCGGCCGCCAACTCGCCGACGTCGCGCGGCGCGGTGCTGCCGGCCGGCCAGGCGTCGGTGAGATCCAGCACCTTGTCGCCGACCACGAGGCCGAGCCGATGGGCATTCTGGTGGGCAAACGTCAGAAAAATCATTTTGTCGTTCCGTTCTGTTTTCTTGGGTGGTTGTCGTGGTTCGGTCAGGCCTTGTTGTTCATCGCGGCGACGGCGTCCTTGTAGAGCGTCACCGTCCGCATGAAGTGCCGGTTGAGCAGATCGACGGCCTTGTCGGCTTCTCGCGCGACGGTGGCTTCCATGATGGCGCGGTGCTCGTCGGTGGGCTCGCGGGCCTGGGCCTCGTGCGCGGCGCGGGAGACGTGGCGGTAGATGTCGGCGACGTCGAACAGCTGGTCGCAGAAATCGACGATCCACCGCGAACCGCAGGCCTCCAGCAGGCTGCGGTGAAACACCCGGTGCGCCGCATCCCATTCCGGATTGGCGGCGATCGGCGACGATGCAATCCGGTCCGGCACCCGCGACAGCCGATGGAATGCCAGCACCACCGCCTCTTCCCAGGCGGCATCGCCGCGCTTGATGGATTCGCGCAGGCCGGTCTCGTTCAACCAGCAGCGCGCCCGCATCAATTCGTCGAGTTCGCTTTCGCTGATCGGCGCGACGCGAAAACCGCGCAGGTCGCTCTGGTTGACCAGCCGGTCGCGCGACAGGCGATTCAGGGCTTCGCGCACCGGGCTCATGCCGACGCCGAAACGCTCGGCGACTTCGCGCAGCCGGATCTTGCCGCCCGGGGCGAGGCTCCCGGAAATGATGTCGCGCCGCAGCTCCTCGGTGATGTCGGAGGCCAGCGTGGTCTCGCGCTTGGTTCGCTTGCTGGCGCTGTCGATCATGGGGGGAGGGCCTCGGCGGAAGCTGTCGAAAGTTCGAGTGATCGAGAGATATTATCGAACAAAATATCATGAGAGTCAAATAATCGAACATATTATTGACGCGCGGAGACAGAGTGGGCTAGGTCAAGACAGATCCGCGAAATCCGGGAGCGCCCACCGATGGCCAGCATTCAAGCCGAACCGAAAATCCGCCAGTTCTCGAAAGACCTTCGCTGGCCGGGCGGCAGCCACGTCGCGGTCGTCTTCAACGTCGCCTATGAGGCCTGGTCGGACGGCAAGGCGCCGGGCATCGGGCCGATGGGCAACCCGCTGCCGCCCGGCACCTTCGACACCAACGCGCTGTCATGGGGCAATTACGGCCAGGACACCGGCATCGAGCGGCTGCTGAAAATTCTCGACCGCCACCGGCACCGGGCCACCGTGATGATCAGCGGCGTTCTCGCCGAGCGCGTCCCGCATCACGTCAAGGCGGTGGGCGAGGCCGGGCATGACATCAAGGCGCATTCCTGGGCGCAGGACATCGTGCCGGCGATGCTGACGCCCGAACAGGACAAGGAGAACATCCGCAAGACCACGCAGATCCTCGAACAGGTCACGGGCAAGCGTCCGCGCGGCTGGATGAGCCCGCGCGGCACGCCGGGCGCCTCCACCATCCGCGAGCTTGCCGCGGCGGGTTACCTCTATCACAGCGACGCTTCCGACCGCGACGTGCCCTACGTGGAGGTGTTCGACAATGGCGAGATCGTCGCCATTCCGTTCTCGATGGACATCAACGACCTGCCGCACGCCATGCGCTTCGGCAAGACGCCGCGCCAGTTCGTCGAGAATTACGAAGACTTCATCTCACATACGCTCAAGGCGCCGGACTCGCCTGTTGTCATCGACGTCACCGCGCACTGCCACTGCTACGGCCGCCCCGGTGGCGCCTGGGCCTATGAAGAGATCGCGCGCCAGGCGGCCGGCCGCGACGATATCTGGGTGACCACGCGCGAAGCGATCGCCGATTACGTGATCGCCAAGGGGAAGTAGCAGCACGGCTTCGGAGTCTCGCGCTGCACCACG
Organism: Tardiphaga sp.; assembly: GCA_028290765.1. The sequence goes on along the minus strand of JAQGJF010000968.1, from coordinate 1,633 downwards.
GCTGTGTAATTCTCCACACCTGTCGCAAATGAGTCATGTACCGGCTATATTCGGGGGCCTTCAGGCGCGAGGTTGGCTTGATAGGCAGCTATTTTCCTCGGCCATTCCGGAGATCATCCATGAAGGCAATTCGTTTGGTTCTGGCGCTGCTGGCGCTGTTAGTGGTGCTGCCGGGACAGCAGGCGCGGGCGGCGGATGTGATCTGCTACAATTGTCCGCCGGAATGGGCCGACTGGGCGTCGATGCTCAAGGCCATCAAGACCGATCTGAATTACGACATTCCGCACGACAACAAGAATTCCGGCCAGGCGCTGGCGCAGATCCTGGCCGAGAAGAGCAACCCGGTCGGCGACATCGGCTATTTTGGCGTCACCTTCGGCATGAAGGCCAAGACCCAGGACGCGCTGGAGCCCTACAAGCCGGCGCATTGGGATCAGGTCGCGGCGGGCCTGAAGGATCCCGACGGCTACTGGACCACGATCCATTCCGGCACGCTCGGCCTGTTCGTCAACAAGGATGCGCTCGGCGGCAAGCCGGTGCCGGCCTGCTGGAAGGACCTCCTGAAGCCAGACTACAAGGGCATGGTCGGCTATCTCGACCCGTCGTCGGCCGCGGTCGGCTATGTCGGGGCGGTCGCGGTCAATCTCGCGCTCGGCGGGTCGGCCTCCAACTTCGATCCCGCGGTCGCGTTCTTCAAGGACCTGCAGAAGAACCAGCCGATCGTGCCGAAGCAGACGTCGTATGCCCGCGTGGTGTCGGGTGAAATCCCGATCCTGTTCGACTACGACTTCAACGCCTATCGCGCCAAATATTCCGAAAAGGGCAATTTCGAATTCGTCATTCCGTGCGAGGGCTCGGTGGTGTTTCCCTATGTCGTGGGCCTCGTGAAAAACGCGCCCGACAAGGAAAAGGCCAAGAAGGTGATGGACTACCTCCTGTCTGACAAGGGACAGGCGATCTGGACCAACGCCTATCTGCGCCCGGCGCGCCAGATCGAGCTGCCGGAAGCGGTCAAGGCCAAATTCCTGCCCGACAGCGACTACGCCCGCGCCAAGGCCGTCGATTGGGGCCAGGCCGAAACCGCGCAAAAAGGCTTTGTCGACCGCTATCTCGCCGAAGTGCGTTGAGGCGGGTTGGCGTCGCGATTTGAGTAAAAGCGTTTCGCCGACCGAAGCGCGCTCCCTCCCCCCTTGTGGGGGAGGGTTGGGGAGGGGGGTAACTCCGAGTCCGTGCCTGCGGACCCCCACCCCCAACCCCTCCCCGCAAGGGGGAGGGGAGAAGGGCGCCCGCTCGTTTTCAAACGCAATAGCTCCTCCACTCATGTGGAGAACTTCATCTGGCGGCACGTTTCAATTCCAAATAATACTTCCTCATGTCCCACAAAACCTTCGTCTGGCTATGCCTATTGCCGCTGGCGGTGGTGACGGTGGCGTTTTTCCTGTTGCCGATGGCGCGGCTGGTGGTGACCGGCGCGGAGGGGCCGCAGGGGCTCGCCGGTTATCTCGCCATCGTGGTCGAGCCGCGCTACCGGGCCACCCTGATCAACACCGTGGTTCTGGCCGCGGCGACCACCGTCGCCACGCTGATCATCGCCACCATCGCCGGCATGTTCCTGCAGCGCCATCGCTTTCCC
>JAQGJF010000480.1 GCA_028290765.1 Tardiphaga sp. | reverse complement strand
TTTAGCATAACCCACAGCCCGGTGGTTTGTTTGCCGGGAACAGCTGATTCGTTTTGCGAATCGAAGGAAGCGGCTTAAAGGTAAATTCCCATGGCGCGGTACATATTCATCACCGGCGGCGTGGTTTCCTCGCTCGGCAAAGGTCTGGCTTCAGCGGCGCTCGGCGCCCTGCTGCAGGCGCGGGGCTACAAGGTCCGGCTTCGCAAGCTCGATCCCTATCTCAATCTCGATCCCGGAACGATGTCGCCGTACCAGCACGGCGAAGTGTTCGTGACCGACGACGGCGCCGAGACCGACCTCGACCTCGGTCACTACGAGCGTTTTACGGGACGCCCGGCCACCAGGGCCGACAACATCACCACCGGCCGCATCTACCAGGACATTCTCACCAAGGAACGGCGCGGCGACTATCTCGGCGCCACCATCCAGGTGGTCCCCCACGTCACCAACGCCATCAAGGATTTCATCACCGACAGCAATGACGGCTATGATTTCGTGCTGTGCGAGATCGGCGGCACCGTCGGCGACATCGAGGGCCTGCCGTTCTTCGAGGCGATCCGCCAGATCAAGAACGACCTGCCGCGCGACACCGCGATCTACATTCATTTGACGCTGCTGCCGTTCATCCCGAGCGCCGGCGAATTGAAAACCAAGCCGACCCAGCATTCGGTCAAGGAACTGCGCTCGATCGGGATCCAGCCGGATATCCTGTTGTGCCGCACCGACCGGCCGATCCCGAAGGAAGAACGCCGCAAGCTCGGCCTGTTCTGCAACGTGCGCGAGAGCGCGGTGATCGAGGCGCGCGACGTCGACAACATCTACGCCGTGCCGGAGGCCTATCACGACGCCGGCCTCGACGACGAGGTGCTGGCGGCTTTCGGCATCGCGCCCAAGGCCGCACCGGCGCTGCAGAGCTGGCACGTCATCAACGAGCGGATCCGCAACCCGGAAGGCGCGGTCACTATCGCCATCGTCGGCAAATATACCGGGATGAAGGACGCCTATAAGTCGCTGACCGAGGCGCTGTCGCATGGCGGCATCGCCAACAAGGTGAAGGTCAATCTCGACTGGATCGAGAGCGAGGTGTTCGAGAACAAGGACCCGGCGCCGTTCCTCGAACACGTCAACGGCATCCTCGTCCCCGGCGGATTCGGGCAGCGCGGCGCCGAAGGCAAGATCCGCGCGGCGCAGTTCGCCCGCGAGCGCGACGTGCCGTATTTCGGCATTTGTTTCGGCATGCAGATGGCGGTGATCGAAGCCGCCCGCAATCTGGTCGGCATCGAGGCCGCCAATTCGACCGAGTTCGGACCCACTTCCGAGCCGGTGGTCGGCCTGATGACCGAATGGCTGCGCGGCAACGAATTGGAAAAGCGCTCCAAGGCCGGCGATCTCGGCGGCACCATGCGGCTCGGCGCCTATCCGGCGGCGCTCCACCGCGGCAGCCGGGTGTCCGAAGTCTATGGCGGCGCCCTTGAGATTTCCGAGCGCCACCGCCATCGCTACGAGGTCAACACCGCCTACAAGGACCGGCTCGAGCAGCACGGGCTGAAATTCTCCGGCCTGTCGCCGGATGGGGTGCTGCCGGAAATCGTCGAATATGACGACCACCCGTGGTTCATCGGGGTGCAATTCCATCCCGAACTGAAATCGCGGCCGTTCGAACCGCATCCCTTGTTCGCGTCGTTCATTCAGGCGGCGGTGGTGCAGTCGCGGCTGGTGTAACCGACTGGTTTGTAACCCGCCGCTCTGCCGGCTGCTTTGACGCCGTCCCGGATTGTTGCCACAACATGCGCGCCACCGCGCAAGAACAACAATCCTGGGAGACTTTCATGATCTACGAGACCCGTGTCTATCGCTGCATTCCCGGCCGCCTGCCGGCGCTGCTCAATCGTTTCCAGAACACCACGCTGAAACTGTGGGAACAGCATGGCATCCGCCAGGTCGGATTCTTCACCACCCTGGTCGGCGAGTCCAATCAGGAGCTGACCTACATCCTGGCCTGGGAATCCATGGCCGAGCGCGAGACCAAGTGGAATGGGTTCATGGCCGACAAGGAGTGGATCACGGCCCGGGCCAAGTCCGAAGAGGACGGTCCGATCATCGCCAACATCGTCAACCAGTTCCTGCAGCCGACCTCGTTCTCGGCCTTGAAATAAGCCGTGACGGCGCGCCGGTTTCACGACCGGCGCGCACAGCCACCGATCGGGCGCAACCCTGCCAGTGAGCCCATAGGGTTGATCCGTCCCGCGTTGCCCGGCATGGTCGGCGCAACAAAGGGAAAACTCATTTGAACCAGCCTGTTTCAGCCGCGCCCGTGGTTTCGGCCGGATCGGTTCCATTCGGCAATGCGCTGCCGCTCGCCGTGATCGCCGGGCCGTGCCAGCTCGAAAGCCGGGCGCACGCGCTGGAAGTGGCGTCGGCGCTGAAGGAAATCGCGGGCCGGCTGAAGATCGGCCTCGTCTACAAAACCTCGTTCGACAAGGCCAACCGCACCAGCGCGTCCGCTGCCCGCGGCATCGGTCTCGCGCAGGCATTGCCGATCTTTGCGGAAATTCGCGCCTCGCTCGGCATTCCCGTTCTCACCGATGTGCACGACGCCTCGCAATGCGCCGAGGTCGCGCAGGCGGTCGACGTGCTGCAGATTCCGGCCTTCCTGTGCCGGCAGACCGACCTGCTGCTGGCGGCGGCGGCGACCGGCAAGGTGGTCAATGTCAAGAAGGGGCAGTTTCTGGCGCCGTGGGACATGGCCAACGTGGTCGCCAAGATCACCAGCGCCGGCAACCGCAATGTGCTGGTGACGGAGCGCGGCGCCTCGTTCGGTTACAACACGCTGGTGTCCGACATGCGCGCGCTGCCGATCCTGGCGCGCACCACCGGCGCGCCGGTGATCTTCGATGCCACCCATTCGGTACAGCAGCCCGGCGGCAAGGGCACCTCGTCCGGCGGCGAGCGCGAGTTCGTGCCGGTGCTGGCGCGCGCCGCGGTGGCGGTCGGCGTCGCCGGGGTTTTCATCGAGACCCATCCCGATCCCGACCACGCGCCGTCGGATGGTCTTAACATGGTGCCGCTGAACGAATTCGAAGCCCTGCTGCGGACGCTGATGGGGTTCGACGCGCTGGCCAAAGTACATGAGAAGGCGCAGGGGGCAGGGCGGTGACGCGGTCATTCGGAGCGGTGGCCGTGGCGCGCCAGAGCGTTTTCAATCGAAGTGGATACCGGTTCGCGTGAAGAAAACGCGTCAAAACAAAAAACTAGAGCCCCGTTCCGATCCATCGGAACGGAATAGGCTCTAAGACATGCCGCCGATCGTGAACATCATCGCGCTCGCGAGCTTCGCGGCGAGCCTTTCGGCCCGGGCGCTGGATCCGGTGCTACCGCACATCGCCGAGGATTTTGGCGTCAGCATTGCCACGGCGGCGGGTTTCGCCTCCGGCTTTGCCTTCACCTTCGCCATCATCCAGCCGGTGCTGGGGGCGGCGGCCGATTTGTTCGGCAAGGCGCGCCTGATTATCGTCTGCCTGGTGCTGCTCGGACTCGCCAACGTGCTTGGTGCGCTGACCTCGTCATTCTCGATGCTGTTCGCCACCCGCATCCTTGCCGGCATCGCCGCCGGCGGGGTCTTTCCCAGCGCGCTCAGTCTCACCAGCGACTTCGTGGCACCGGACAAGCGCCAGGTCGCGATCGGCCGGACCCTGGCCGGTGCCATGACCGGCAATCTGCTTGGTGCGTCGTTGTCCGGCCTGATCGGCGATCTGCTCGGCTGGCGCGGCGTGCTGGCGGTGCTCGGCACGCTGGCGATCGCGGCGTCGCTGGCGGTCGCGATCGGGTTTCGTGGAACGGCGATGGCGCGGCCGAACAAGGTCGATCTGTCGGTGCTCAGGGATGGTTATCGGACCATCTTCGCCAATCCGAATGCGAAAGTCTGCTATGGCGCTGTTTTCGTCGAGGGCTGCTGCGTGCTCGGGCTGTTTCCCTATGTCGCGGCGTTCCTGTTCGAACTCGGCGTCACCAGCCTTTCGATCGGCGGCATCGTGATCGCCGGTTTCGCGGTCGGCGGGCTATTTTACACAATGAGCGTCTCGCGATTCCTGCCGCGGCTCGGCGTCGGCGGCATGATGATATCGGGCGCCACGCTGCTGGCGCTGCAGCTCGTCATCGTCGCCTTCGGGCCACCCTGGACGGTTCAGCTGGTGAACTTCATCTTCATGGGCTGGGGCTTCTACATGATGCACGGCTGCCTGCAGGTGTTCGCCAGCGAGCTCTCGGTGGAGGCGCG
>JAQGJF010000880.1 GCA_028290765.1 Tardiphaga sp. | reverse complement strand
GTTTCCGTTTGTGGCGGACAGGCCGCGGGCGCGGGCCGGCGCCTGGTACGAGATGGTGCCGCGCAGCCAGGGCAAGATGCCGGGCCAGCACGGCACGTTCAACGACTGCATCGCGCGGTTGCCCGATATCGCGGCGATGGGCTTTGACGTGGTCTATCTGACGCCGATCCACCCGATCGGCCGCACCAACCGCAAGGGTCGCAACAATTCGGTAACCTCAGCCGAGGGCGATCCAGGCAGCCCCTACGCCATCGGCTCCACTGAGGGCGGCCACGATGCGGTGCATCCGGAATTGGGCACGCTGGAAGATTTCCGCGACTTCGTCGCCGCCTCCAAGGCACTCGGCATCGAGGTCGCCCTCGACTTTGCCGTACAGTGCTCGCCAGACCATCCCTGGATCCAACAGCATCCCGGCTGGTTCAAGAGGCGGCCTGACGGCTCGATGCGCTACGCGGAAAATCCGCCGAAGAAATACCAGGACATCGTCAACCCGGATTTCAGTTGCGAGGACGCCGGCTCGCTATGGGACGCGCTGCGCGACGTGGTGCTGTTCTGGATCGGCCAGGGAGTCAAGATCTTCCGGGTCGACAACCCGCACACCAAGCCGCTGAAATTCTGGGAGTGGATGATCCACGAGGTCCAGTTGCGCCACCCCGACGTGATCTTCCTCGCCGAAGCCTTTACCCGGCCGAAGCTGATGAAGGGCCTCGCCAAGCTCGGCTTCACCCAGTCCTATACCTACTTCACCTGGCGGACGGAGAAGTGGGAGCTGGAGCAATATCTCGTTGAACTGACCGGCTATCCGGAGCGCGATTTCTATCGCCCGAACTTCTTCGTCAACACGCCGGATATCCTGCCCTTCCATCTGCAGAGCGGCGAACCCTGGATGTTCAAATCCCGGCTGGCGCTGGCCGCCACGCTGTCGAGCACCTATGGCCTCTATAATGGTTTCGAACTGCTCGAGCACGAGCCGATCCCCGGCAAGGAAGAATATCTCGATTCCGAGAAATACGAGATCAAGACGCGGGACTGGGACCAGCCCGGCAACATCAAGCCGTATATCCGCGCGCTCAATCTGGCGCGACGCGGCCAGGCAGCGCTGCAGCAGATCTCTAATCTGCGTTTCGTGCCGATCGACGACGCCAACGTCATCGGGTTCGTCAAGCAATCCGTCGATCACGGCAATACGGTCGCTGTGGCGATCGCCTTGTCACGCGAGCCGCATGAGTTCTGGTTCCCGATCGGCGACATTCTGGGGCCGGACGGTCAACCCCGCAATGTCGCGGCGGTGGAAAATCTGGTCACCGGCGAGCGCCATCCGGTGGAATGGGGCGGCATCCGCCTGCGCATCGATCCGATGCGCGATCCTGCGCTGCTGTTTCACTGTCTGGCCTGAGACATGGCCATGAACGTGATGCAGTCGATCGACGCCAATCAAACGCCGAGCGCCGCGGCCGAGACCGACGAGCTGTGGTACAAGGACGCTGTCATCTATCAGCTGCATGTCAAGGCGTTCGCCGACAGCAACAATGACGGCATCGGCGATTTTGCCGGACTGACCGAGAAACTCGACTATCTCCAGGAACTCGGCGTCACCGCTTTGTGGCTGCTGCCATTCTATCCGTCGCCGGGCCGCGACGACGGCTATGACATCGCCGATTACGGCGCCATCAATCCCGATTTCGGCACCATGAAGGATTTCCGTCGCTTCATCGTCGAGGCGAAAAAACGCGGCCTTCGGGTGATCACCGAACTCGTCATCAACCACACCTCCGACCAGCACAACTGGTTCAAGCGCGCCCGGCGCAGCGACAAGAATTCCAGCGCGCGCAACTGGTATGTCTGGAGCGATACCGACCAGAAATACCAGGGCACCCGGATCATCTTCACCGACACCGAGAAATCGAACTGGACCTGGGATCCCGAAGCCGGACAGTTCTACTGGCACCGCTTCTTCTCGCACCAGCCCGACCTGAATTTCGACAATCCGCGCGTGGTCTCAGCCGTGGTGCAGGTGATGAAGCGCTGGCTCGATGCCGGCGTCGACGGGTTCCGGCTCGACGCCATACCCTATCTGTGCGAGCGCGACGGCACCAACAACGAGAACCTCCCGGAGACCCACGCCGTCATCAAGGCGCTACGCGCCGAACTCGACGCCTATGCCAAGGGCAAGGTGCTGCTGGCGGAAGCCAATCAGTGGCCGGAGGACGTGCAGGAATATTTCGGCCAGGGCGACGAATGCCAGATGGCCTATCATTTCCCGCTGATGCCGCGCATCTACATGGCGATCGCGCAGGAAGACCGCTTCCCGATCACCGACATCCTGCGGCAAACGCCCGATATCCCAGCCAACTGCCAGTGGGCGCTGTTCCTGCGCAACCACGACGAGTTGACGCTGGAAATGGTGACCGACGTCGAGCGCGATTATCTGTGGTCGACCTACGCCCACGATCCGCGCGCCCGCATCAATGTCGGCATCCGCCGCCGGCTGGCGCCGCTGATGGACAACGACCGGCGCAAGATCGAGCTGATGAACTCGCTGCTGCTGTCGTTCCCGGGCACGCCGATCATCTATTACGGCGATGAAATCTGCATGGGCGACAACATCTATCTCGGCGACCGCAACGGCGTCCGTACCCCGAT
>JAQGJF010000843.1 GCA_028290765.1 Tardiphaga sp. | reverse complement strand
TCGCCGGGGCCGAGCCGAACCAGATCGCCGTTCCGGCAGATCAGCACCTTCGGCACGCCGGCGGCGCGCGCCAGTTTTGCGTGTTCGAACAGGTGCAGTGCCTCGCCATGCACCGGGATCAAAAGCTGCGGCCGTACCCAGGAAATCATGTCGCGCAGCTCGTCGCAGCGCGGATGGCCGGACACATGGACGAGATGGGTACGGTCGGTGATCACCTCGATGCCCTGTGTGACCAAGCCATTGATGATGCCGCCGACCGCCTTCTCGTTGCCGGGAATGGTGCGCGAGGAGAAGATCACGCAGTCGCCCTTGTTCAGCGTCACCTGCGGATGATCGTCATTGGCGATGCGCGCCAGCGCCGCGCGCGCCTCGCCCTGGCTGCCGGTGCACAGCGCCAGCACCTTGTCCGGCGGGAAATGACCGTAGAGATCGGCGCCGCGAAAAGCCTGCACGCCGTCGAGATGGCCGGTCTCGCGGGCCACCTGCACCACCCGTTCCATGGCGCGCCCGACCACCACGACCTCGCGGCCGGCGGCCTTGGCGGCGTCGGCGACCGCACGCAGCCGCGCCACGTTCGAGGCGAAGGTGGTGACAGCGACGCGGCCACGGGCCGCCTTGACCAGTTCCGCGATGGTTTTGGCGACTTCCGTCTCCGACGGCGAGCGCCCTTCCCGCACCGCATTGGTGGAATCGCCGACCAGCGCCAGCACGCCGGCATCGCCGAGCTCGCGCAGGCGCCGCTCGTCGGTGGGCACGCCGATGATCGGCGTCGGGTCGATCTTCCAGTCGCCGGTGTGCAGCACCGTGCCGACCGAGGTGTGGATCGCCAGCGCATGGGATTCGGGAATCGAATGCGCCACCGGAATGAATTCGACGCTGAACGGACCGAGGTCTATCCGGCCACCCGACGGCACCACCGTCACCGGAATCTTCGGCGGGTTGCGCTCGGAATTGCACTTCGCTTCGAACAGCGCGGCTGAGAACTTGGTCGCATAGATCGGGCATTTCAGCTTGGGCCACAGATCGATGATGGCGCCGAAATGATCTTCATGGGCATGGGTCAGCACCAGGCCGACCAGATTCTTTCGTTCTTTTTCGAGAAACCGTATGTCCGGCATGATCAGATCGATGCCCGGCAGATGCTCCTCGTCGCCGAAGGAAACGCCGAGGTCCACGGCGAGCCAGGAACGCTGATGGCCCTTGCCGAGCCCGTAGATCGACAGGTTCATGCCGATCTCGCCGACGCCCCCCAGCGGCGCAAAGGTCAGTTCATCGGGACGCGCCATTATGCTGCCCCTGCCGATGCCGCCGAGCCGAAATAGACGTCGCCCGCGGAGATCGGAACCCGCCTGCCTTCGGCGGTCGCCACGATCAGGCAGCCCGCATCGTCGATCGTGTCGAAAGTGCCTGTAACGGTGGATGCGCCCGACTGAACCGAGACCGGCTGGCCAAGTCCCGCCGCCCGCTCCAGCCACTTGCCCCGGATCTCGCCGACGCCGCGGCCGTTGTCCCAGACACCGCGATATTCCGCCCAGGCATCCGACAGCACGCCGAACAGGTCTTCGGCACCGACATCGACGCCGAGCGCCTTGAGCGAGGTCGCAGGCGTCGGTGTTCCCTCCGGGGCCGCGACGACATTGGTGCCGATGCCGACCACGACGGCGAGGCGATCCGCGACCACCTCAGCCTCCAGCAGAATCCCCGCCAGCTTGCCATGCCCGCAGAGCACGTCATTCGGCCATTTCAAAAGAAAATTCATTGAATCCAATCCCGCCGATCTCAACGACGCTTCTACGCTAATTTGCCGCAACGCCTGTTCGAGCGCGAGGCCGGCGGCAAAGCCTAGCGTGGCCGCCACCGCCGGCGATATGTCCATCAGCTCGAGAATGCTGCTGGCCAGATTGCCCCGCGGCGCGATCCACGGCCGATGCCGTCGTCCGCGCCCTGCGGTCTGCTCCGACGTCACCAGCCAGATCGGCCCACTCTCGCCGCCCCGTGCACGCGCCAGCGCTTCCGCGTTGGTAGAGCCGATGCTGTCGAACGAAGCAAGCCCGTAGCCCGCCGAACGTGCTCGCGGACCGAGCGAAAATGTCATCTAAAAAAGCGACTTCGCCGCGAACGTCGCGGCGCTGACCAGGGGGGCCGGATAGACGAAGAACAGGATGTTGAAGGTGCCGGCCACGGCAAGTACGGTGCGCAGTTCCATGCGCATCGGATCGAGCTTGGTCAGTGGCTCGTCGAAATACATCACCTTGATGATGGTGAGGTAGTAATAGGCGCCCACCACGCTGGCAAGCCCGCCGACCAGCGCCAACGTGAACAGCCCAGCCTTGATCGCGGCGACGAATACATAGAATTTGGCAAAGAATCCGGCGAGCGGCGGAATGCCCGCCAGCGAGAACAGCAGCATCGCGAAGAAGAACGCCAGCAGCGGATTGGTGCGCGACAATCCGGAGAAATCGCTGATGTTCTCCACCGCGAGCCCGTTGCGCTTCATGGTGAGGATCACCGCGAAGGTGCCGAGCGTCATCGCCACATAGATCGCGATATAGACCAGCACGCCCTGGGCGCCCTCGACGGTGCCGGCGGCGAGGCCGACCAGCGCAAAACCCATATGGCCGATCGAGGAATACGCCATCAGTCGCTTGATGTTGCGCTGGCCGATGGCGGCAAACGATCCCAAGACCATCGAGGCGATGGCAACGAACACCACGATCTGCTGCCATTGCGGCATGATGCCCGGAAACGCGGTCAGCGCCACCCGGGTGAACACCGCCAGCGCGGCGACCTTGGGGGCGGAGGCAAAGAACGCGGTCACCGGGGTCGGCGCGCCTTCATAGACGTCGGGCGTCCACATGTGGAACGGCACCGCCGAAACCTTGAAGCAGAGACCGGCGAGCAGGAACACCAGCCCGAACACGATGCCGATAGAACCTTCTTTTGCCGCCGCGGCGATGCCGGCGAAGCTCACGGTGCCGGTGAAGCCGTAGATCAGCGAGGCGCCGTACAGCAGCATGCCGGACGACAATGCGCCGAGCACGAAATA
>JAQGJF010000759.1 GCA_028290765.1 Tardiphaga sp. | reverse complement strand
TCGCACGGATGTCGCTGAGTTTATCATCGGGCCGGAAGGCCGGACCCGTTGGCTCATCAGGGCTACGGCACAGACAATCACCCATGCACGAACGATTTGGCGATCATGCAGTGAATGACTTAGGAGCCATTGACGGTCTGGGTGACGCGCAGATCGGCGGCGAGGCTGCACAGCGTGTAGGCGTCTTCGCGCGACAGGTTGCGCGTTTCGCCTAAGAGCACGATCATGTCGCGCAGCGCCTTGACCACGCATTGGTCGAGGTCCGGATCCATCGCCATCGTCATGTAATGGGTCGGCGTCTCCGCCCGCGGATAGGCAAAGCGCAGATCCTTGCGCAGCGTCAGCTTGAAACGGCCCTGCAACGCGGTCTCGATGGCGGTGACGCAGACTTCGCCGTCGCCCTGGGCGCCATGACCGTCACCGCAGGAAAACAGCGCGCCCGGCACGAACACCGGAAGATAGAGCTTGGCGCCCGGGATCAGTTCCTTGTTGTCGAGGTTGCCGCCCATGGCGCGAGGAACCAGCGACGTGATGCGGCCCCAGGCCGGCGGCGGCGCCACGCCCATCACCCCGAAGAACGGTTTTAGCGGCAGATCCAGGCCCCAGGGCAGACGGCCGACCATCCGCGTGTCGTCGAGCGGGATGTTGATCAGGCGGGTCTCGTGAAAATCGTCGTGCAGGGTGCAGGCGAGCGGACGGATCAGGTTGTAGCCCCAGTACTGGCGCAGCTTGATATCGAGGATTTCGACTTCCAGCACGTCACCGGGCGCGGCGCCTTCGACAGCCACCGGGCCGGTCAGGATATGACCGGGCACCATGCGCTCGTTTTTGGCGTGAACCTCGAAAAGCTCCGGCGGAACATGGAAGCGGCTTTTGTCGGGGACCACCTCCGGGCCGCCGGTGATGGTATCGATCGTGATCTCGTCGCCGCTGGCGATCGTAAGAACCGGCTTCAGCCTGGCTTCGAAGAAGCCCCAATGGCAGGTTTCGGGACTGGCGTGCAAATGGTGATGGGGCATGAAGGGGCTCTGTTGCGTTCAACTGCGCCGGTCGCAGCCATCGAATAATCCAGCTAGGATCAATCCTCGAACGATGCGCAGCGGTCAAGCTGCCGACAGGGAGTGAAGCCATGCAGCAGGAAACAGCCAGCCCGGAAAAGTTCGATTTCGCCGCCATGGTGGCTGAACTGAACGGCCTGCTTCGCCTGAAGACCACGGTGATCGGCATGAAGCTGTTCGCGCAGGTGAAAGACATGCAGGCGATACCGAAAATCCGGCGCCCGAGCGCGGTTCACACCACCGACCAGATCGTCAGCATGGCCTCGCGACTGGGATGGACTGTCGGCATCACCGCGGCCGATCTGGTCGGCGCCCAATGCCGCGCCGTGATCGGGCTGGCGCCGCAGGACGAAAAATGGCTCGCCGGACAATCCTATGTCGGCGTCTGGCACGAGACCGCGGAGGACGCGCGCAAGCGCCAGGAGGCGCTCTGCGTGGTACCGCACGGCTACTACGAGGCGCTGGTGGTGAGTCCGCTGGCCAGCGGGCGGCTCGATCCGCCGGATATCTGCCTGGTCTATGCCACGCCGGGCCAGATGATCATCCTCATCAACGGCCTGCAATGGACCGGATACAAGAAGTTCGACTGGAGCGTGGTCGGCGAAACCGCCTGCGCGGATTCCTGGGGCCGGGCGCTCAAGACCGGCGAGCCCAGCCTGTCGCTGCCGTGCTACGCGGAACGCCGCTACGGCGGCGTCCCCGACGAGGAAATGCTGATGGCCTTGTCGCCGGCGCATCTCGCCAAGGCCATCACCGGCATGAAGGCGCTGGCCAAGAACGGCCTGCGTTATCCGATCGCGCCCTATGGCATTCAGAGCGACGTGCGCGCCGGCATGGGTGTCTCCTATGCCGGAAAATGACCGACGAGTTTCCTGGCCATGCTGATCCTCTGCGAGCTCAGGGCGACAGCTCCTCCAAAACCCTGCCCTTGGTCTCGATCGCGAATCGCAGCGTAACGAGCCCACCGACCAGCGCGACCGCGGCGAATACAGCGAAAACGTACCGGATACCCAAATCGGCAACGATCCAGCCCACCAGGATCGAGCCGATCGAAGATCCCGCCCTGAGCCAGGCGCTGCCGAAACCGGTGCCGATCGCGCGCAGACGGGTCGGATACAGTTCGGCCGAGTAGAGATAGAGCGAGAACGCGATGGTTTGCAGAACCGCGTAGGTGGCGGTCGCGAGGATCAGCACTTCGATCGCCGAGGTGGCGCCGAGCCAAGCCAGCGTCAGGAGCGGCACCGTCGCGACCAGGAACGCGGTCGCATACCAGGATTTGCGGCCGACCTTGTCGATCAACAGGGCGCAGGCGATCGAGGCGACGACGCCGACGCCCGAGGTGATCCAGCCATAGGCCAGGCTGGTCTGCAGCGGCAGCTGGAAGACTTGCCGGTAGAGCGTGGGCAACCACGTCACCAAGCCGTTGTTGATCATGTAGACGCATACCCACAGGGCCCAGATCATGAAGGTCCGCTTCAAGTAGATGCCCTTGAACAGATCGCGCCAATCGGAGCGGGCGGTCGCGTTGGAATCGACCGGCCGCATCACCGGCTCGCGCAGGACAAGGCCGCGCCGCGTCGCGCTGTCCTCGAGGAGTTTCACGACGGCATCGGCTTCCGCGAGGCGTCCCCTGGACGCGAGCCAGCGCGGCGATTCCGGCATGAACCAGCGCAGCGGAATGGTCAGCACCGCCGGGATCAAGCCGACGATGAACATCGCCTTCCAGCCGTAGATCGGGACCAGGAAGTACCCCGCCATGCCGGCGAACATCAAGCCGATCGGGAAAATCACCTCGTACAGCAGGAAGAAACGGCCGCGCTTCTCGGCGCCGATGAACTCGTTGATGTAGGCGCTCGCCACCGGCACCTCGCCGCCGGTACCGACGCCCTGAAGAAAGCGGAAGGCCATCATCGTCACGCCGCTCCAGGCGAACAGGCAGGCGATGTCCATCGACACGAACAGCAGGATGGTGATGAAGAGGGTTTTCAGGCGGCCGATCTTCTCGGCGAGCGACCCGAACAGAACGGCTCCGAACAGCTGACCGACATAGCCGGCCGAGATGATCATGCCGACCTCGGTCGGCGTCAGCTTCCATTCCGCAACCAGTTGCGGCATCGCGAAAGCGATGGCCAGCACCGTGTAAGCGTCGAAGAACGTGGCGATGCCCACGATCACGCGCAGCAACAGCAACCTCGGCGTGACCGGAAGTCGTTCGAGCCGCGCCACCAGCCTGGCATTCCCGACCGCGTGAGATGGAATGGCGCTGGCCGTGTGCAATACGGCGCCATCTGCAACGAGCGCAGACATGAGTTCTCCTCCCTGTTTTGTTGTGATCTTGTCGCGGCGGAGCGGGTCCCGCTCCGCCGTGTAGTGGCAATGCCGCCCGCTAAGCCGCGCGAACTTCGTGCGAGCGGACATGCGACAGATCGGCGGAGCGCAGCGCGTTCGCGATCTCGACATCGGCTCCCGGCTCGAGGGGCAGCAGCGGAGACCGCACCGTCGCATGCTCGAGGATTCCGCGCGCAACGAGGCCATGCTTGAGCGCAACCGTTCCTTCCATGTGCGAGGCGCGGTGATAGACGGTGCGGGTCACCGGCAGCAGCCGGTCATGGATCGCCCGAGCTTTCGCGTAGTCCTTGGCTTTGCCGGCCGCGATGAGTTCGATCAGCGGCTCCGGCGCCAGGCCGCCATATCCGACCAGGGCGCCGTCGACGTCGAACATGGTGTGCAACAGATACTCGTCATGGCAGGTCAGAATCTGCAGATTGGGACGCTCACGACGGACCACCGGAATTTCGGTGTCCCACCGGCGCATGTTGCGCACGCCGTTCTTCATGGCGAAAACACCCGGCAGCGCCGCGATATCGAGCTGGGTCTCGAGGTTGTAGGTTGCCTTGGTCGCGTCCGGATACTGAAACAGGATCAGCGGCAAGCCGCTTTCCTGGTAGATGGCACGGTAGCGGTCTTGCGGCACTCCCTTCTGATAGCCGAACCGCAGCCAGCCGTGCGAGGGATAGACCAGCCCGGCCTCGGCTCCAGCCTTGACGGCCCGCTTGGCCTCCTGCGCGGCGACCTTGGTGCCTTCCAGGGTGATCCCGGCGATGACCGGAATTTTTCCGTCCACCGACTTGACGAAGCTTTGGATGACCGCGGTCTGTTCGTCGGGCGTGAGGAATGTTCCTTCCCCGGCATGACCGAGAATAACCAGGCCTTTGACCTCCTTGAAGCTGCCGAGCCAGCCGCCGAGCCGCTGGATCGCCGCATGGTCGACCTCACCGTCGCGGGTGAATGGGGTAATCGGTGCGGGGACGAGACCTCTCAGATCAAGAGCTTCCATGTAGATTTCCTCCGATGGGTAGATGTTGGCCGGATCGCTTGCGGAACGTGGCGAACCGCAAGCCGATCGGGTGCGGAGAAACCTACCGGGGGCGTTCTTATATCGGAAGACTTACACCATACATTTCAGATATAACCAGATGGGTATAGGTGGAGGCCGCTCGTGGAATATGCCGACTGGAAACTCTTCATCGACGCGGCCGAGCTCGGGAGCCTGAGCAAGGTGGCGGTGGCTTACGGCACGAGCCAGCCGCATATCAGCCGCCGGATCGGCGAACTCGAGCAGCAATGCGGCGGGCGCCTGTTCCAGCGCACCGGTCGAGGGGTGGTGCTGACCGAGCTCGGGCAGCGCATAGCGCCGAAGGTGCGGGCGTGGCTGGCGAGCAGCGACCAGCTTGCCAACGACGTCCGCGCTTCGGCCGGCACACCGATTGGCAAGGTACGCATAGGCAGTCTGCCCTCGACGGCGCATCCGTTGGTGAGCACGCTTCACAGGCGACTGAAGGAACGCTACCCGCTCGTTCAGCTCGTGGTGCGGGAAGGGCAAGGGGCTCAGCTCGAGACGTGGCTGGAGGATGGCAGTGTCGATCTTGCCATCCTTTATCGAACGAGTGCGACACCGAAGAATGCCGATACTTATCTCGTCGAGACATCGACCTATCTCGTCAGTGCGGCCGGCGATCCGTTGACCTCCCGGCCAACGGTACGCTTTGCAAAACTGCACAATCTGCCGCTGGTGCATTTTTGTCGCCCGAGCAGCTGGCGCAATCATCTCGAACAGATCGGCGCCGAGCGTGGCGTTTCGCTGAACGTCGCTCTGGAGGCTGACTCGCTCAGCCTGCAAACGCATATCGTCTCCGAAGGAGGCATCTACGCGTTGCTGGGACCCTATGCCGTCGCCGCAGCGTCGAAGGATTGCCGCCTGCAATCGTCGAAATTGGTTGATCCGGTCGTCACTCGCCACATTGCCCTGGCGATGTCGCGTCATGGCAGCCTGACGCTCGCATGCCGGACCGTGATGGAGATGACGCGGGAGATCGCGAAATCCGGTGCGGCAGGACTGGGGCGCCCGTAGTCGCTAGAACTTCGGTTCTGATTGAATCAGAACCGAAGCTCTAGATTCTTGTTTGACGCGTTTTCTTCACGCGAACCGGCATCCACTTCGCTCGAAAACGCT
>JAQGJF010000735.1 GCA_028290765.1 Tardiphaga sp. | reverse complement strand
GGAGCCCAGGCCCCTGGCCCTGTCCATGAAGAGCTGGACCGCCGCATGCTGGAGTGCTCCGCCACTCTCGATGCGGTCCTCAGGCGGCACGTCAAGCGGCGGCACGCGAAATACATATTCGCCATGGACGCGAAGTGCTTCGCGGCTCGTCGCCAGAACGATTACCCCGGGGCAGCGATTCACGATTGTTTCGGTGAAGCTCGCGGCGGCATCAATGACGTGCTCGCAATTGTCGATGATCAGCAGCAATTCTCTTGGTTCGATGGCTCGTGCGATGGACTCGATCGAAATCACCTCGCCCTCCAGCTTGAGACCGAGAACACCGGCAACGGCGGAGGGCACCAGATCCGGATCGAAAAGCGCAGCGAGCTCGACAAGGACGCGCTCGCCTTTGAATACCGAGGACATCGTACGCGCCACCTCGAGCGCGAGCGTTGTTTTCCCGATACCGCCCGGCCCCACGAGGGTCACGACGCGATAGGCCGACAGCAGATCGCGCAGCTGCCCGACGGCGGAGCTTCGGCCGATCAGACTGGCTCTGGCCGCAGGAATATTCGAGACCGCAGGTTCGGCGGGTGGCCGAGCCATGTTCGGCAGATCCGGCACGTTGGCGCGACGGACATTCCAGCTTCCCAGCAGACGATAGCCGCGACCGACATCCGTCTCCAGCATGCTACGGTCGGCGCCGAGTGCCTTGCGAATGGCTGAAACGTGTACCCTCAGCGCGATCTCTTCGACGGACAGGCCGGGCCAGACCCTCTGCAGCAAATCGTTCTTGGAAATGAGCTTTCCGCCTGCCTGGACCAGCTCGGAAACGATTTCAAATGCCCGACTGCCAAGCGGCACGGGTACGCCCTTGGAACGCAATTCGCGCCGGGCGAGATCGATCTCCCAGCGGCCAGCGGCATATACCGGTCGTTGGCCTTGCTCAGGCACCATCGCGCCCGCTCCCGCGAAGTCCACCCGGCTTGGGTAACATTTTCTCGATCAACGTACGAGTCCCGCGGGACTGCGCCGGCGGCCGGCAATTGAGCAAAGCTGGATCGGGCAAGAAACGCTGAAAAACAAGCCTCTGTGGGCTTATTCAGTTGGCGATCCCGGCATGACTCGAACATGCGATCTGCTGTCTGGGAGACGAGGCTCGCGCCCCGGGCAGAGGAGGAAGTCGCCATGGCCTGGATCAGTTGATAGAGCTGCGAACTGATCGCGCCGTGGGCAAGAACCCACGTCGGCCGCGACGCCACTGGCCCCGTCGGCGCGGCTGTCGGTCGACCCTACCCGGATCGAGATGCCATCGCCATTCGCATCCTATCCGGCGCGCACAAGAACCCAAGTGAGCCGCGGCTGAGGTCTCACATCTCGTCGCTGGCGCGCTTGACCGCGATCTTGGCCCGCTTCTTGAGCAGTTCGAGCTTGTACTTGATATCCCGCCAGGTGGAGGCATCGAAGTCGGAGAACATGAAATCGTGCAGGCCATCCCAGCGCTCGGACATCGTGCCGATTTGTCCGCGCGCCTGATCCGAAAGCGACATGAGCACCACGCGGGCGTCCGAGTCGGATGACACGCGATTGAGCAGTCCGCGCTTCTCGAGCAGCTTCGTCTGCTTCGTCACGAAGGTCGAAACGGCGTGAACCTTGGCGGAGACCTCGCCGACTGAAACGCCTGACCCCTGGTCCAGATCGTTGATCGCCATCAGAATCAGCCATTGCGGTCCGCTGATGCTGAACAGCTTGGCCCAGCACCGGCGCATATCCTCGAGGTGGTTGCTGATGGACACAAGGTCCCAGATGATCTGGCGCGAAATTTCGAAGTCGCACGGTTCCGCCGTGGACGCTTTTTCTTTTCCGCGCGTCGAAACAACGCGAAGCGCCTCCGGGGCACGAACGTTCCCTTTCGTGGCCGCGACCGGGGCCGTTCTTCGCTTTTTGCCGGCGAGCGCCATGGTCATCCTATCTCCGACCAGATCGAAGGGGTGCACGGCAGCCTATCAAAAGCCGCGCGGTTCGATTCATAATGTTACATCCCAAGATTGAACGCAGGCTGCACGCTTCACGAATTGGTGAGTGAGACTAGGCGCAAACCTTAAAAAAAGGTGTTGCCGCTCAGCAACAAGTTATAGAATAATGATTTAGAACAAAGTTCGCTAGTATAATGATGTTTTATGACGTCGCCATGGCGAGGCGCGAGCTTCGGTTCTGATTGAAATCAGAACCGAAGCTCTAGTTTCGTGATTTGACGCGTTTTCTTCACGCGAACCGGGGTCCACTTCGCTCGAAAACGCTCCAGGTGCCGTCAATGTCTGGTGGCGCATCCGTTGAGAAACAGCGACGCGCAGCGGCGGGCGCGAATTCTCACTTCTTCTTCCAAGGCGGGCAAGCGCCGTCCCATCATCGCATCCCGATGCAGATCTGACGTCATCATTCCGACCAGCATCTTCGCGACCGTCTGAGGATCGTCCACATCGATGGCCTTGCGGTCTCTTTGCGCCGAAAGCCACGCCGCCAGCGCGACGGGCATGCGCTCCATGCCCTCGGAATAAAGCGCATCGGCGATCTCGGGAAACAGTTCGCGTTCCGCAAGTGCGATCCGTTTCAGACCAACGGCACTCGGGTTCAGGATCAGGCACGCGCATTCGACCAGGATCGTCTCCAGCGACGCGAGCAGATCGCGGCCATTCACCGCCAACGCCATCCGCGACAGAAATTCGTCCATCGTATCCTGAATCATGCCCCGGAGCAGATCCAGCTTGGTCGGCATCAAGCGGCTTGCGGTTCGAAGCGGAATGCCGGCGCGCCGGGCGACGGCTTTGAAGCTCGTCGCGCCATAGCCGTTCGCCAGGATTTCCGCCTTGCCGGCGACAAATATCGAGCGCCGTAAATCTTCATCGCTTGCGAGCTGTGATCTCTTTGGCCTGGCGCGACGCAACTCCACCACGTCTGTCATTCCGTCATCCGCCCCACCGGCAAGCCGCCGGCCCCAAGAGTCAAACAGGATTGGCGCAGCCCAGCCAATCCGACTGTTGTGGAGCTACACATCGTTGCCGATGGTTTCAAGGGTCCCACTTGCCGACACCGACCATGCAAAATCGTTTGGTCTGACTCCGCGAACGAAAGCATCGCCTCGGTCGATTGGCTTAACCCTCTCTAAAAAGAAAGAACCTCCGGCGAGGCATCGCCGGAGGTTCTCGGAGGTTTACAGGAAAATGTCTCCTTTCATGCTGGTTGCGAACAGGAGCGCCGTTCGACAGGGTGTAATCCCCTGTCGAACGGCGGCAACGATCAAGATCAGAAGGAGCGCAGGATCTGAACTGCGCCGTTGTAGACATTCTGGCTGCCCATCGTGTACACCGTGCCGGTTGCCGCGCCGGGGACGCCACCAGCGGCCGTCACGAAGGTTCCGTTCAGGTTGTTGATCAGACGGCTGTAGACGAACTCGGCCGAAATGGTCAGATCCTTCACCGGAGTCCATGCCGTCCTGGTGCCGACCTGCGCGGTCGCGAACTTCATGCTGCCGCCGTTGGTCCCGGGGGTCGCGACAAAGTGGCCGGTCGTCGGCAGAGCACCCGACAGGTTTGCCATCAACAGGGCATCGCCCGCACCACCGTACGAGATCTGGCTGTAGTTGCCGAAGACCGACGTACGCCATGCCGGGTTCCAGTAATGCTCATAGAACCCGCTGACTTCCCAGGCGTTGCTGAGGTTGATCTTGGTACCAGTCGCGGCGGAAGTCCCGCTGTACACGCCATCCAGCACGTACCCGAACGCCATGCTGCTCCCGCCCTGGGTGCCGCTGGTGGCGGCAAACCGGCCGGCACCTGAGGTATCGATCGTGCCGCCAAAGATGTATTTGGCTGCGCCGTGGGCGAAGCCGGCTTCAACCTTCAGGCTGTCGCCCGCGCCGGTCGGCAGGTTCTTCAATTCGAACGCGCCGGTGACCGCGTAGCCATAGGTTGCTTCCGGATGCCCCGAGGAGCTGTCGGCGGGTGTAAAGTAGTTGCCATGGACCTCGTGAGCCGCGGCAGCGACGTGCAGCGAACCCCAGGCCTGATCGAGGCGAAGGTTGCCGATGACGTCAGGCACGTGATCGCCGGCGACTGCGTTACCCACGAAGTTGCCGGTGCCGTAGGTCCCGGTCGGAAGGATGTTGGCCTGGAACGGAGCGATGAAGTTGGCCGAAGTGTTGACGAGGCCCGCCGTGCGATAGGGCTGCGCGTCTTCGAGCGAGATGGTGCCCGACACGCCGTTGCCGAAGGTCGCGGTGTAGGCCACCTGATTGATACCGGTGGAGTTGTTGGAGCCGTTAAAGAAGCCCGACGTAATATAGGGCTTGCTCAGTGCCCACTGCGGATCGTATGCCGAAACCGCCTTGCCGAAGGTGAAGCCGGCGAACTGGATAAACGCGAAGTCGACTTCGACGGGCCCGCCGCCCGAGATGGCGGAACTGCCGCGCTGCCAGTCCATCAGCAGGTTGGCATAGGTACGCAGCACGCCGTATTCGGTGGCGGTGCGGGTATCTTCGGTCAGATTGAAGCGGGCCCGGGTCGCGTACCAATCCTTGCCATAGGCCTTCGAACCGCCGGCGCCACCCTGCCAGAGCGGAGCGTCGAAGGTATTGCCGTTGAAGGCCGTGTCGACGCGGACCGCGCCGCCGATGCGAATGCAGGTGTCGGTGCCCGGGATGTACCAGAAACCGGCACCATAGAGGGAGCAGATCCTCACGTATTCGACCGATTTGGCCTTTACGGGA
>JAQGJF010000702.1 GCA_028290765.1 Tardiphaga sp. | reverse complement strand
GAGGGCGGCTGGATCAACGGCCAAGTGCTGCGCGCCAATGGCGGGCTGGTCTGAGCCGCATATCGCTCATCGCAATTCATCGATCAAAGGAACAGTGTCATGCAACAAATTATCGTCATCACCGGCGCATCGAGCGGCTTCGGCGCGCTCGCCGCCCGCGCCCTCGCTCACGCCGGCCACACCGTCTATGCCAGCATGCGCGAAACCACCGGGCGCAACGCGCCACAAGTCGCCGAAGCTGCGCGCTATGCCAAAGAGCACAAGGTCGATCTTCGAACCGTCGAACTCGATGTCGCTTCCGATGCATCGGCAAAGGCCGGCATCGACACGGTGATCGTCGACAACGGCCGGCTCGACGTGCTCATTCACAACGCAGGCCATATGTCGTTCGGCCCGGCCGAAGCCTTCACGCCGGAACAGTTCGCGGAACTCTACGACATCAACGTGCTGTCGACCCAGCGCGTCAACCGCGCGGCGCTGCCGCATCTGCGCCGGCAGGGTCAGGGTCTCGTGGTGTGGGTATCGTCGAGCAGCGCGCGTGGCGGCACGCCGCCCTATCTGTCGCCGTATTTCGCGGCCAAGGCGGCGATGGATTCGCTGGCGGTGTCCTACGCCAGCGAGCTGACCCGCTGGGGCATCGAGACCTCGATCATCGTGCCCGGCGCCTTCACCAAGGGCACCAACCATTTTGTGCATTCCGGCAAGCCGGCCGACACCGCCCGCGCCGCGGAGTATGACAACGGTCCCTATGCCGGGTTGCCGGATCTGGCGCTGAAAGGTCTCGCCTCACTGGAGCCCGCCGATGCCGATGCCGCCAGCGTCGCCGATGCGATCGTGAAAGTCGTCGGCCTGCCGTTCGGGAAACGGCCGTTCCGCACCCATATCGACCCGTCGGAAGACGGCGCCGAGATCGTCAACGGTGTTGCCGACCGGGTCCGCGCGGAGTTGTTCCGGCGGATCGGGATCGAGGATTTGCTGAAGCCGCGCGTGAATGGGTGACGATCCATCTCAAGCGGCACCCATCACCATTCGTCATGCCCGGGCTAAAGCGCGAAGCGCGGCTTCGCGTACATCCCGGACATCCACGTCTTACGGCGCTGATGGGAGAAGACGTAGAGGGCCGGGACAAGCCCGGCCATGACGAGGAAACGCCGCGGCTGATCTAAAAACTTACCGCCACTCCCGAATATCAACAAAATGCCCGGCGATCGCCGCCGCCGCGGCCATCGCCGGCGACACCAGATGGGTGCGGCCTTTAAAACCCTGGCGGCCTTCGAAATTGCGGTTCGAGGTCGAGGCGCAGCTCTCTTCCGGCGACTGCTTGTCGGGATTCATGGCGAGGCACATCGAGCAGCCCGGCTCGCGCCACTCGAAACCGGCTTTGAGGAAGATCTTGTCGAGGCCTTCGGCTTCCGCCTGCTCTTTCACCAGGCCCGAGCCCGGCACGATCATGGCGTTGAGGTTGCCGTTGACGGTCTTGCCTTCGACCATCTTCGCCGCGGCGCGCAGGTCCTCGATCCGGCCGTTGGTGCAGGAGCCGATGAAGATGCGGTCGAGCTAGATGTCGGTGATTTTGGTGCCGGCCTTCAGGCCCATGTAATTCAGCGCGCGATGCTTGGAGAGCCGCTTGGCCTCGTCGGCTATCTGGTCGGGATCGGGCACGAAGCCGGTGATCGACACCACGTCTTCCGGCGAGGTGCCCCAGGTCACGATCGGTGGCAGTTTGGCCGCGTCGAGGCGGATTTCATGGTCGAAATGCGCGCCTTCGTCGGAGCGCAGCGTCTCCCAGTAACGCATCGCGGCGTCCCAGGTTTCGCCCTTCGGCGCCATCGGACGTCCCTTGAGGAATTCGAAGGCTTTTTCGTCGGGCGCAATCAGGCCGGCGCGGGCGCCACCCTCGATCGACATGTTGCAGACCGTCATGCGGCCTTCCATCGACAGCGCGCGGATAGCGTCGCCGGCATATTCCAGCACATAGCCGGTGCCGCCGGCGGTACCGATCTCGCCGATGATCGCCAGGATGATGTCCTTGCCGGTAACGCCGTCGGGCAAGACGCCGTCGACGACGGCGCGCATGTTCTTGGCCTTCTTCTGGATCAGCGTCTGGGTCGCCAGCACGTGCTCGACTTCCGAGGTGCCGATGCCGTGCGCCAGCGCACCGAACGCGCCATGGGTCGAAGTGTGGCTGTCGCCGCAGACGATGGTGGTGCCTGGCAGCGTAAAGCCCTGCTCGGGACCGATGACGTGGACGATACCCTGACGCTTGTCGTGTTCGTTGTAATATTCGATGCCGAAATCGCGGGCATTCTTCGCCAGCGCCTCGATCTGCTCGGCGCTTTCCGGATCGGGATTGGGTTTGCTGCGATCGGTGGTGGGCACGTTGTGGTCGACCACCGCCAGTGTCTTATCCGGCGCATGGACCTTGCGGCCGGTGGTGCGCAGGCCTTCGAACGCCTGCGGGCTCGTCACTTCATGAACCAGATGGCGGTCGATATAGAGCAGGCAAGTGCCGTCATCGGCCTCGTGAACCAGATGATCTTTCCAGATCTTGTCGTACAGCGTGGTGGGTGATTTCGAATCGGACATGGCCGGACCTCGGGTCGGAATTTGAAACGGAATTTTGAGCGTGCGCGAATTGGGGGGCGCGGCCGGATGCGGCGCGCCGGTCGTCAGCCGATAAGCGCAGCCGTCGTCAGCCGGCCGAAGAACCGCCACGGCAGGCGGCTGCGGTCGTCGAGCACGATCCGTGCAATTTGGCGATCTGGAACCATTCCATTCTCATAACACATCGCGGGCGGATGCGACAACGATGCCGCGGGTCATCCGGTCACCGAGCCGGGACCCAGAACCCCTGGCGCATATGGTGGCAGAAGGACTTTGTCTCAATGCCCAAAAGCGACGCTGCGGCGCCTGCGATGAGCGCAATTGCGCTCACACAGGGGTCCCGGCTCGGTGGCCGGGACGACTCGCTTGGAGGCCTTCCGCGCAGCCAACAAAAAAAGCGCGGCTTGCGCCGCGCTTTTTACGAAACTTCGCTGTGAAGCAAAAATTACTCGCCGACGGCGGCGGCCTGCGGGCGGTCCGACTTCTTCTCGACGATGCGGGCCGATTTGCCGCGCAGGTTGCGCAGGTAATACAGCTTGGCGCGACGCACCTTGCCGCGGCGCAC
>JAQGJF010000671.1 GCA_028290765.1 Tardiphaga sp. | reverse complement strand
GGCAAGGCTCCGGAAGCGTTTTCGCGCTCGGCGGACATTTACGACACCACCATCGGCTGGCGTTTCATCAATCCCTTGATGAAGGCGCAGTACGGCGTCGATGCGATGCCGGAGACCGGCGAGAACGTCGCCGAGGAATTCCAGGTCTCGCGCGCCGACCAGGACGCCTTCGCGATCCGCTCGCAGCAGCGCGCCGGTGCGGCGATTGCGTCGGGCTATTTTGCCGAGGAAATCACACCGGTTTCGGCTCCCGGCGGCAAGGCCGGTCCGATCACAGTAGATAAGGACGAACATCCGCGCCCGGAAACCACGCTCGAGGCCCTTACCAAGCTGAAGCCGATCGTGCGCAATCCCGGCACCGTGACGGCCGGCAATGCGTCGGGCGTCAATGACGGCGCGGCGGCAATGATCCTGGCCTCGGAAGCCGCGGTCAAGAAGCACGGCCTGACGCCGCGCGCGCGCATCCTCGGGCTGGCCTCGGCCGGCGTTCCGCCGCGCATCATGGGCATCGGCCCGGTGCCGGCGACGAAGAAGCTGATGGAACGGCTCGGCATCAAGATCAGCGATTTCGATTTGATCGAGCTCAATGAAGCTTTCGCTTCGCAGGGTATTGCTGTGCTGCGCCAGTTGGGCGTCAAGGACGATGCCGACTTCGTCAACCCGCATGGCGGCGCGATTGCGCTCGGCCATCCGCTCGGCATGAGCGGCGCGCGGCTGGCGATGACGGCAGTGCACGGCATGGAGAAGCGCGGCGGCAAACTGGCGCTGGCGACGATGTGCGTCGGCGTCGGCCAGGGCGTCGCGATGGCGATCGAAAAGCTGAATTAATTCAGTCGAGAAAAGCGCGCGAAACCGGCTTTTCGCGAATGATTATATCATATAATGATCTGTCCGCAGCCGGTGGTGCCGGTTGGATGGTGGGAGAAACCAGTCATGACCCTGAACTATCCGATTGAAAGCCTTGGCGCCTTTCCGGCGCGGCTGTCGCCCGGCTACAAGAGCACCATCAAGCGCTCGCCTCAGAAGCCGCTGATCATCATGCGCCAGACCCTGTCGGAACTGACCGGTCCGGTGTACGGCCACGAGACGGTGCGCGACAACGATCACGATCTCACCATCCAGCACCAGGCCGAGCCGCTCGGCGAACGCATCATCGTGCACGGCCATGTTCAGGACGAGGACGGCCGCGGCGTGCCGGGCGCGCTGGTCGAGCTCTGGCAGGCCAACGCTTGCGGCCGTTATATCCACGTCGTCGACCAGCATCCCGCGCCGCTCGATCCGAACTTCACCGGCGCCGGCCGGGCGCAGACCGACAGCGCCGGCTATTACAAGTTCGTCACCATCAAGCCCGGCGCCTATCCCTGGGGCAATCATCACAATGCCTGGCGTCCCGCCCACATCCATTTCTCGGTGTTCGGCCACGCCTTCGTCTCGCGGCTGGTGACCCAGATGTATTTCCCCGGCGATCCTTTGTTTCCGTTCGATCCGATCTTCAATTCGGTGACCGACGAAAAGGCGCGGCTGCGGATGGTTTCCGACTTCGACCTCGACAACACCCAGCCCAACTGGGCGCTGTGCTATCGCTTCAACATCGTTCTGCGCGGGCGCAATGCCACGCCGATGGAGACCAAGTAAGTGACTGGAATTACCCCTTCGCAGACCGTCGGTCCGTTTTTCGCCTATGGGCTGACGCCGAACGGCGAATACGCCTGGAATGATGCTTTCACCAGCAACCTCGTCACAGCCGACACCTCCGGGGACCGGATCCGCATCGAAGGCATGGTCTATGACGGCGACGGCGTGCCGGTGCCGGATGCCATGCTGGAAATCTGGCAGGCCGACGCGCAGGGCCGCTTCGCCGATCCGCAGGACAAGCGCGCGACGCCGAACGCCTCGTTCAAGGGTTTTGGCCGCAGCGGGACCGCCCCCAAGGGCGAATTTGCCTTCGACACCATCAAGCCCGGCTCGGTGCCGGATCCCGACGGCAAGCCGCAGGCGCCGCATATCCTGATGGCGATCTTCTCCCGCGGCATGCTGCGGCAGAACTACACCCGGATCTATTTCGACGACGAAGCCGGCAACGCCGCCGATCCGGTATTGGCGCTGGTGCCGGCGGATCGCCGCGCCACGCTCATCGCCAAGCGCACCAAGGACGGCGTCTACCGCTTCGACATCCGCCTGCAGGGCGACGACGAGACGGTGTTTTTCGAGGTTTAGCTCGCGCAGGGTGGTTTAGGGTTAAATCGGCATCACCCGCTCCGTCATTGCGAGGAGCTCTTGCGACGAAGCAATCCAGTTCTTGCTTCCTGGCCCCTAGATTGCTTCGCGGAGCCTGTCATCGGGCGCGCATTCGCGCGACCCGTTGGCTCGCAATGGCGTGGCTGGTGATGCCGATTTAGCTTAAGACTAACATGCTCCGGCGTCAGGGGATGATGCGCTCCCGGCGCAGGCGGCTGAACAGGTCGAAAAAACTGTCGTCGGTCGCCTGGTAGTCGAGAAAGCCGAGTTTGCGGCTTTTGCTCATGTCGGTGACCACCTCGATCGGCCGGCCCAGATCGGCGTCGGTGTGCCATGCCGATGTGATGGCGGCGAGGTCGGTGTGCGCCAGCCCGCGCTTGCGTGCGATGTCGCGCCAGATCGGCGCGGCATCGGCCAGTTGACGCTCCAGCGGAATTCCCTCGCCCGGATACGGCGCGGGCTTGAGCCCGAACCAGTCGGCCAGCCGCGCCCACATCCAGCTCCAGCGAAACACGTCGCCGTTGACGACGTTGAACGCCTGGTCGCGCGCCGCCTCGGTGCTGGCGGCCCATTCCAGATGGCGGGCCAGCAGCCGCGCATCGGTCATGTCGGTGAGCCCGTTCCATTGCATGGCGGAGCCGGGAAACAAAAATGGCCGCCCGGTCTCCCGGCAGATCGTCGCATACACCGCCAGCGTGACACCCATGTTCATGGCGTTGCCGACGGCATAGCCGATGATGGTATGCGGGCGGTGCACGCTCCAGCCGAAACCGTCGCGCTTTGCCGCGGCGAACATCTCGTCTTCCTGGGCATAGTAGAAATTTTCGATGTCGAGCCGCGGCTGCTCCTCGCGGAACGGTGTCGGCGGGAGCGTGCCCTTGCCGTAGGCCTCGAACGGTCCGAGATAATGTTTGAGCCCGGTCACCAGCGCGGCGTGCTTGACCGAGCCGGCCGGCGACAGTGCCTCGAGCACGTTGCGCACCATGGCGCGGTTGATCCGGATGTTCTCGGCCTCGGTCTGCTGCCGCAACCATGTGCTGATGAACACGTCGGTGGGGTGCAATCCCCGCAAGGCCTCGCGAAGCGATAGGGAATCGAGCAGGTCAGCGGCGACCGGCCGTACGCCATCGATATCGGAAGGCGGTCGCCGTGCCAGTCCAGCTACCCGCCAGCCACGGTCGACGAGATGCCGGGCCAGGTTGTTGCCGACGATCCCGCTTGCGCCGACCACCAGGGCGGAACCTGCCATGACCTGCCTCTTTGTCCGATATTCAGGGAGGGAGATAGGTCATGGTCGCCGCAACAACCAGATGCGCGTATGTCGTGTCAGTCACGATGGCGTGGTTCGGCGTCACGCTCCGCGAAACGACATAATCCGCCTGCAAACGACGCCGTAATTAAATGACGCTTGCCAAAACGATCTCGCGCAAAATTCGCGTCGGCGGGATCCCCTGGTCTTCTCTTTCGTAATTTCCGGCCGTGATGGCGACAACGAGTTGCAGCGCCGGAATGATGAACAGCCGTTGCCCACCTTCACCCTGCGCCATCCACAGGCGCTCGAGCCGCCCGACGGCCCAACCCTTTGGCTTGCCGAAGCCGATGTCCAGCATGAACCATTGATAGCCATAGCGGCGAACTTCATCGACGCTGACGACGGGTGTGATGCAACGCGTGACCCAGTCGGCAGGAACGACGGCACGCTCGCCCACCTTGCCGGCATGCAGCATCAGGGTGCCGATGCGGGCCAGATCGCGCACTGCCATGCGGGCACCGGAGGCCGCGAAGGGCTCGCCGTCGCGGCCGGTCGCCCATTCGGTCGGCCCGATCCCCAGCGGGTCGAACAGGTTTTCGCGCGCGAATTCATGCAGGGTCTTGCCCGAGCCTTTCGCAATCATACGCGCGAGCAGGGCGGTCGCGCCGCCGCAATAGGTCCAGCGCTCGCCCGGTGTGCCGACGACTGGACGCTCCAAGATATAGCGATAGCGGTCCGGGGCGTCGTCCATCGCGGTTTCGCTGTTGCGTGGATCCGAATAGACCAGGCTGCTCTCGTCCCAGTCGGTGCCCATCGTCATCGTCAGGACATGCCGGATGGTGAGCCGGTCGCGGCCATCCTTGCCGGCGAGATCGGCATATTCGGGAAACGCGGAAAACAGCGGCGCTTCCGGCGGCGGTACCTTGCCCTGGTGCAGCGCGATCCCGTACAGCAGGCCGACGATGCTTTTCGAGCACGAGCGCAGGTCATGCATCGTGTCGGGTTTGAAGGCGACGCGGCCAATCGCGCCGATGCCACGTGCCTGATCTTCACCCTCGAAATAGCGTTCCAGCACCAGCCGGTCGTTGCGCAGCACGACCAGCCCATGCAGGTTCCAGACACGTTTGTCGGCGATGGCCTTGTCGAGCCGCGCTTCGAGATCCGGTGCGAAACCGGCTTCCACGGGCGTGATCGGCGTTAAGGCGTCGGCCGCTGCGGCCAGCCGCGAATGCCACGGCGCCACGAGGGCGCCGCTCGCGCCCAGCAGCACCTGACGGCGACTTGTCCCGCTCGGCTTCATGTGGCGTTCATCTGCCGGATCGATGCGCAAGGATATCCTAATGACTGAAACCGGACAACCGGGCCATCTTTACAGCCGCGCGAAAGCTGCGGCATCTGCCACTTGGCTTCATCGAGCGGGCTCGTTCATCGGACCAATCTCTCCGGGTCACTGGGGCCGGTGTACAGGCGCGGAAACCACCTATCGACGACGGCGAGCGGGAATCCCAATCGCACGGCCGAGCGCGAGGTTGGCGAGACCAGGAAGCCCTTTTCAATGAGGATGTTGAGCACTGTCCTGGCTTGACGTTCCTGGTAGCCGCTGAGCTCGGCAGCTTTGCCGCGCGCGAACTCACCGGCGAGCGCGGCCTCACGCAGTAGCGCCCAGCTGCCTTTTGGCAATCGGCCGGCGCGCGTCTCTTCCTCGCACCAGATTTCCATGCGTCGCTGAAGCTCTGCGGGTTCGAACAGGGATTCCATGAAGACCACCTGATCAATACAGCTCGATAGGAAGAACGCGCAGAAATCGACCAGGCCGGATTGGGTGAGGTTGCCGCGGCCGTCAAGGTCGCCGCGGCGTGGCTCGTCGGCAGCTTGCAGGGCCGCCTTGTAGTTATCGACAGTACGGGCGAGCCCGCGCGAGATGGACCAGAGGCTTGAGCCGATGCCGAGTTCCTTGAGGAACGCATGCGAGGTGAGGCGGGCGACGCGGCCATTGCCGTCCGCGAACGGATGAATCCACAGCAGGCGGTGGTGAGAGGCTGCGACGCCGATGATCCGCTGGATTCTGGCGAGCTTGTCGTTGCCGTAGGCCGTGGCGAAGCGCTCAAGCAGCGTGGGCAGAACTTCCGGGCCTACCGGGATGTGACGGCCAACCCGGACCAGGATGTGCCTCAATTCACCCGGAACGACCTTTTGTTGCCGGCCGGTTTTCAGATCCGACGCCACAAGCAACTCGTCCGGCAACTGTTGGCAGAATTCCCTGTGCACCCAACAGATGAACGGGACTGAGGTCGAAGGCTGCGGCGCCAAGCCCGCATCGATCTTTTGCTGCACATCAATGTGCGCCCGCGCCTCGAGCTGGAGGTTACGTTTTTCGGGATCGGCGCTGTAGTCACCGGCGAGGGCGCGATCGATATCGACGGGATGAGTGTGGTGTCCCTCGATAAGGTTGCTGTAGTAGCAGTTCATCGAACGCACGAGGTCACCAATGCCCTCCTGCATCACGGGATGAAGGCGGCCTGCCAGTGCGCTGCTCCTCGCAACGAGTTCTGTTGCAAGGTCGGATAGGCGCTTGCTCTCTTCTGGGAAGAGAGGTTCCATGGCGCTGGGGGCGATCATTTTGCCGCTTTCTTTGCCCTATATAATATATACATATCAAATGTTTAATAGAAATTTAGTTACTGAAATTGCCGCATATTTTGCCGGTTCCACTGGCGGTTGGCAACGGAATTTGTGATGCCGATCCTGAGCGCGTCCCGGTCGCTCAGAGTGATCCGCTAATCCATCACCGCGGCGTGGTCCGACGGCGCCTGGCTCTGGGCGCGCAACGTCGCCTTGCTGGAACCGATCATCAGCGCCAGCGGGATCGCGCCCAGGGTCACCAGCATCACCATCTGGTAGTCCAGCCCGAAAGCGATGATCTGCGCCTGGATGGTGACCATGGCATCGGCCAAGGCGCGGCCCGAATCGGTGGTGAGATCGAGCATCTCGCGGACGCCGGGCATCTGCAGCGCATTGTTGAATGGCGTCATGTGCTCGACCAGAACCGCATGGGCCATGCGGGTGCCCGAGGTGAGCTGCGCGATCACGATGGAAATGCCGATCGAAGAGGCGACATTGCGCATCAGGGTCAGCATCGACGTGCCGTCGGTTCGCAGGTGGTTGGGCAGCGTCAGGAAGGCCACGGTCGAGAGCGGCACGAACACCAGCCCGAGACCGAAGCCCTGCGCGATGCTGACGACCACGATCTCCGGCACGCCGGTCTGGTCGGTCCAGCCTGTCATGAAGAACAGCGACAGCGACATCAGCGCCATGCCCGACATGATCAGCGTGCGCGCCTCGATATATTTCATGAAGCGGCCGACCAGCATCATGGCCACGAAGGTGCCGGAGCCGCGCGTCGCCAGCAGCAGGCCGGCGGTCAGGATCGGGTAGCCGATCACGTTCTGCAGATAGGGCGATGACAGCGCCATGGTCGAATACAGCACGAGGCCCATCACCGCCATGAACACGCAGCCGCCGACGAAGTTCCTGTCCTTGAAGATCGCGAACTGGATGAACGGCTTCGACGAGGTGAAGGACTGCGCGAAGAAGTAATAGAAGCCGACGATCGAGACGATGGCCTCGGCGATGATCTCGTTGGATTCCAGCCAGCCGAGCTGTTCGCCGCGGTCGAGCGCTACCTGTAAGGAGCCGATGCCGATGGCGAGCGCGGTGAATCCGAACCAGTCGAAACGCAGGTTCAGATCCTTCTTGGTCTCGTCCATGAAGGCGAGCAGCCCGGCCACGGTGACGATGCCGAACGGCAGATTGACGAAGAACACCCAGTGCCAGGAATAGGTCTCGGTGAGCCAGGCACCCAGCGACGGGCCCATGATCGGGCCCAGCATCACGCCCATGCCCCAGATCGACATCGCTTTGGCGCGTTCGTGCAGCGCGTAGCTGTCGAGCATCACCGCCTGTGAGAGCGGCACCAAAGCGGCGCCGAACACGCCCTGGAGCAGGCGGAACAGCACCATCTGGTTGATGTCCTGCGCCAGTCCGCACAGTACCGAAGCGATCGTGAACCCGCCGGAACACAGGATGAAAATCCGCTTGCGGCCGAACCGGTTGGCGATCCACCCCACCGGCGCGGTCATGATCGCGGCCGCCACGATGTAGGAGGTCAGCACCCAGTTGATCTGGTCCTGCGACGCCGACAGGGTGCCCTGCATATAGGGCAGCGCGACATTGGCGATGGTGGTGTCCAGCGCCTGCATGATGGTCGCGGTCATGGCGCAGATCGTCACCATGTTCCGGCGCAG
>JAQGJF010000670.1 GCA_028290765.1 Tardiphaga sp. | reverse complement strand
AATATGATCCATGCGCTGTGGGTGGTCCAAACCGTCCAAGGCCGGCGTCTCAGCGGTTCGGGCTTACATTAGCACCGGTTATCCCGCTGTATTCGCCAAAATTATTCGCATTCCTGGCCCCGTAATCGCTTGAGCCGGGGCAATGGCGGGACTACGACCGTTATCCGGGCGCGCGTGCGGCAATCGACCGCTCCCGGCCGTTCCTGAGCGGGGATGCCATGATCACGGGCCTGGATCACGTCGTCGTCCTGCTGGATGACATCAAGGCGGGTGCGGCCGCCTATGAAGCGCTGCTCGGGCGCGGGCCGGCCTGGCGCAGCCATGGCGACGGCGCCGAAACCGTGATGTTCACCCTCGACAACATGACGCTCGAACTGATGGCGCCGGCCGGCAGCGGGTCCACCGCGGATCGGATCCGGACCGTGCTGAAGATCTGGGGCCAGGGCCTCGCCAGCATCTGCTTTCGCGTCGACGATGTCGCCCGGATGCACCGCCGGCTCGACCGCCTGGCGCTGAAGCCGGATGCCGTCGCCGAGGTCGAGAGCCGCGATGCGGTCTCCGGCGCCACGATGAACTGGAAGCGAACCCGCGCCGCCACCGACATGACCCGCGGCGTGCGGATGTTTTTTCTCGAATTGTCCAGCGATCGCCCGGCCTCGCCGGTGACCGCAGCGGCGCCGGTCACGGCGCTCGATCACGTCGTGGTCTCGACCGAAGATCCGGAGCGCGCCGCGGCGCTCTACGGCGCCCGTCTCAGGCTCGACATGGCGCTCGACCGCTCGCACCAGGATTGGGGCCGGCTGATGTTTTTCCGTTGCGGCGATCTCATCGTCGAGATCGTGCACCGGCCGGTCGCCGGCGCCGACGATAGCCACGATAAATTATGGGGCCTGAGCTGGCGCGTCGACGACGCCGACGCGGCGCGGGCGCGGCTGCTCACCGCAGGTGTGGAGGTTTCCGAAGTCCGCGCCGGCCGCAAGCCCGGCACCCGCGTCGTCAGCGTCCGCAGCGGCACCTGCGGCGTCCACACGCTGCTCGTGGAGCGGACGGCGAAGGGCACCTAACGAAGGCATTCGCCGCCGTCATTGCGAGCGAAGCAATCGTAGCCCGGATGAGCGCAGCGACATCCGGGGCAACATTTCAACATCCGCGGCCTCCCGGATGTCGCAGCGCTCATGTGGGCTAAACTTACCGCGCCAGCAGATTCGACCCACCCTGCCACAATAGCGTCAGCGAGATCAGCAGCAGCAGCGTATAGGCGATCCGGTAGAACATGTAGGTCGGCGTGTGCCGGACCAGCCAGACCCCGATAAAGTTCGCGCCGACCGCGACCGGGAGCAGCGTCAGCGAGGTGGAAAGGTTGACCGGGGTGAACTGCCCGAGCATGAAATAGGGGACGATCTTCATGGCGTTGACCGCGCTGAAGAACATCGTGGTGGTGCCGACCAGCACCAGTTTCGGCAGCCGCTGCGGCAGCACATAGACCTGGAACGGCGGACTGCCGCCCTGGGTCATGAAGGAGGTGAAGCCGGACAGGGCTCCCCAGAACACGCCGCTGGCGGCACTCATCCGGCTCGGCTCGACGATGGCCCGGCGCAGCCACATGTAGCCGACGAACGAGAGGCCGATGCTGCCGATCGCAATCCGCACCGCGTTATCCGAGACGTGCGACGCGATCAGCCAGCCGCAGGCCATCCCGATCACCGCGCCGGGGATCAGGACTTTCAGATTCGAGGCGTCCCAGTCGCGCCGGTAGACATAGATCGAGATCAGGTCCTGGCTGATCAAGACCGGCAGCAGCAGCGCCGCGGCCTCGAGCGGCGGCAGGTACAGCGCCAGCAGCGGCGTCGCCGTCATGCCGACGCTGACAAAACCGCCTTTGGAGAGCCCAAGCAGGATCACCGCCGGAATGGCGGCGCAATAGAAATACGGGTCGGAAATGATGGGGGGCACAGGCGGGTCCAGGAGAGGAGGCCGCAGTCTTAGCGGGGCGACCCGCAAAAGGCGACCCGCGTTTGCGCATGCCGGTCAGAACATGCTTCGTTCTCAAACCACCGGTCGCATGCTACATGCGGTTGGTCTTCGAGCGACAGGTCACCCGAATTGGCTAAGGCAAAACGAACCCTGAAATGGCAGCGCGACCCCGAGGGCATGCGGATTCGCATCCTCGAGGCCGCCAAGAAGGAGTTCGCCGCGCATGGCATCGGCGGCGCGCGCGTCGACCGGATCGCCGCGGAGGCGGGCGCCAACAAGCGCATGCTGTACTACCATGTCGGCAACAAGGAGGATCTCTATCTCGCGGTGCTGGAAGGCGCCTACGAACAAATTCGCGTGGAAGAGCGCGGCCTCGACCTCGAACATCTCGATCCACCCGAGGCGATCGAGCGGCTGATCGGGTTCACCTGGAATTACTTCATTCGCAATCCGGAATTTCTGGCGTTGCTCAATACCGAAAACCAGGCGCAGGCGCGTCACATCAAGCGCTCGACCCGGATCAAATCGATGCATTCGCCGTTCGTCGAGATGATCGGCAAGGTGGTGAAGAGGGGCGTCGAGAGCGGCGATTTCCAGATCGCGATGGACCCGGTGCAGCTCTATATCTCGATCGCGGCGCTGGGCTTCTTCTATCTGTCCAACAGCGCCACGCTCAGCGTGATCTTCGGCCGCGACCTGTTGTCCGAGACCGCCAGGGACGAGCGTCTGGCCCATATGGTCGCGCTGGTGCTGGCTGCGCTGACCGGAAAATCGGTCGCTGCGGTTTTCAAGCCGGGCGAATCGGGATTGCCCGCGCCGGTGCCGCGGGCTGTGTGATGTTCGCTTCAACGGGCGGCGCGTGGGGATTGCACCGCCGCCAACTCCGTCATTGCGAGCGAAGCGAAGCAATCCAGGGGCCGCGAAGGAAGACTGGATTGCTTCCTCCTTCGCTCTTCGAGCTTCGGCGGACGCAGTCGTCGCGAGAGCTCCTCGCAATGACGGGGTTGGTGATGCCGATCTGATTTAGGATCATTCCGCTCTGGAACTGCGATGGCCAATGATCGCCTGAACGTTGCCGTGATCGATCTTCGCACGGACCTCAGTCGGCAACTTCAACTCGTCCAGCGCGCGGATGGTTTCGCGAACCAGATAGCAACCACCCTCGGCGTCGAACGGGAAATCGCTGGCAAACAGCACCTTGTCGGCACCGAAGTAATCCAGGCCGCATTGCGTCGCCGGCGCCGATCCTGACAGCGCCGTGTCGGCGTGGAACATCCGGAAATAGTCGGGCGCCGGCCGCTGCAGCGGGCCCGGCAGCAGATGGGAATCCGAAGGCGGGGTGCGGGAACCCATTTCCAGGCCCCATCCTTGTTCGATCCGCCCGGCGAAATAAGGGATCATCGCGCCCATGTGGTGCGTGATGATTTTGAGTTCGGGGTGACGGTCGAAAATGCCGGAAAACGCCAGCCGGGCCATGGCCACGCTGCTGTCATAGGGCCAGCCGAAGCACCACCAGATTTCGTCATGCGATTTCATCTCGGTCGGGTAATCCGGCTGCGGTCCGCGCACCGGGTGCAGCCAGATCGCCAGATTGCGTTGTGCGATCGCAGCGAAAACCGGTTGAAAGCGCGGTGCGTCCAGCGCCGTACCGCGAACATGGGTGCAGATCTGGAAACCGATCGCGCCGAGTTTTGCCGCGCGCTCGATTTCCGCGATGGCCGCCTCGGGATCGAGCAAGGAGAGCGCGCCGGCAAAGGCCGGAAAGCGATCGGGATGCGCCTTGACCAGTTCGGCGAGTCCGTCGTTCATGAGGCGCATCAAATCGACTGCGGCTTGCCCTTCCGCGAGGTCTTCGATCGGCGGCATCGACGGCGTCAGGACCTGCTGATAGGCGTCAAACTTGTCCATCAGCCGGAAGCGCTGCTCGAGATCGTAAAGCGGCGTCAGTTCCATCCATCGCTTCAGCGGTCCGGCCGCCGACGCGATCGTCTGCAGCTTGGCAAAATAAGCCGGTGGGAAGATATGCGTCCAGGCGTCGATTCGAAGGCTCACGATCTACTCCATTGAAAACTTGTTCTTGAGCGGCCTGACTAAGGTGACAGCTGTTCCAGCGCCTTGCCCTTGGTCTCGATCGCAAACAGATAGGTCACCAGGGCGCCCAGAACGAGCACGCCGGCGAAGATGGCGAACACATACCTGACGCCATAGTCTGCAACGACCAGACCGACGATCAACGGACCGGTCGACGAGCCGAGACGCAGCCACGCGCTGCCGCAACCGGTGCCCAGCGCCCGCAGCCGCGTCGGATACAGCTCCGCCGAATAGAGAAACAGCGAAAAGGCAATGGTCTGGAGAATGGCATAGGCGATGGCGACAAGGACAAGCACATGCGTTGCCGTATCCGCTCCCAGAACCACAAGAACCACCAACGGGATGCATCCGAGCAGAAACGCCGCGACATACCAGCGCTTGCGGCCGACCCGATCGATCAGCAAGGCGCAGCCGATCGAGGCCACGACGCCGCAGGCGGAGGTGATGAAGCCATAGGCCAGGCTGGTTTGCAGCGGCAGCTTGAAGAATTCCCGGTAGAGCGTCGGCAACCAGGTGATCATGCCGTTGATCACAAGATAGGTACAAAACCAGATGACCCATATGGTGAGCGTTCGGGGACGATAGATGCCCTGGAAAAGCTCGCGCCAATCGGTCTGGCGCCCCGCGATTTTGGGAATTTCCACCGTTTGGGGCGCAGCGAGCGGCTTGCCCTCCTTGACGGCGGCGTTTTCCAGGTCGCTGACGATTTTGTCGGCTTCTTCGAGCCGCCCCTTGGCGGCGAGCCAGCGCGGCGACTCGGTCAACAACCATCGCAGCGGTATCGTCAGGACAGCCGGCACCAGGCCGACCAGGAACATCGCCCGCCAGCCATAGACCGGCACCAGGAAATAGCCCGCGATGCCTGCGAACATCAGGCCGATCGGAAAGATCACCTCGTAAAGCAGGAAGAAGCGACCGCGTCGCTTGGCGCCGATGAATTCATTGATATAGGCGCTCGCAACCGGAATTTCGCCGCCGGTGCCGATCCCCTGGATGAAGCGGAACAGGCTCATGGACCAGGCGCTCCAGGCAAACAGGCAGGCGACGTCCATCCCGACGAACACGATGATCGTCAGCAAGAGCACCTGCAGGCGCCCGATACGCTCGGCCAGCCAGCCGAAAAACACCGCGCCCACCATCTGTCCGAGATATCCGCACGACAGGATCATTCCGATCTGGGAGGGCGTGAGTTGCCATTCCCGGGACAGCACCGGCATGGCGAAGGCGATGGCGAGCACCGTGTAGGCATCGAAGAATGTCGCGGCACCGATGATCACGCGGATCAGAGAAAGCCTTCGGGTGACCGGAAGCCGTTCGATGCGCGCACTGATATCCTGCGCGGTCAACGCGCGCGCGGGCCTGGTTGATGTCTCGAGCATGTACTCCTCCGATTACAATTTTTTGATTTATCGCTGGAACGTTGTGGCTGAGGTCACGGGCTGAAGCCGATGCTGCCGCCAGCTTCGAGCGCCCTGGCGATGTCCCGCGCCGCCGCCTGCGCGGATTTGAGCGCGCGTTTGCGAAATTCGTCCGCGGATATCCTGGCTGCCGGCGCGGCGATGCTGATGGCACCGACGGGAAGACCGTCCGGGTCCAGCACCGGCACGCCGAGAATGCGCAGCCCTTCGCTGAGCGTGGAATCGCGCAGCGCGTAACCTTTCTGCCGGATGCTGGCCAGCGACGGCTGGATGTCGTTCCAGCCCATTTTGCCGAGCGCCGAAATAGTCTGGCGCGGCGTTATCTTGCTCAGCCTTGCGAGATCGGCGGCTGGCAGAAAGGCCAGCATTGTGTGTCCGATGATGGTCTGGTGGGCAGGAACCGTGGTTCCGATCCGAATATCGACACCCAGTCGCGCGATACCCGCCCGCACGCGTTCGATGTAAAGCACCTCGGCGCCATTGAGCACGGCGAAGCTGGCGGCTTCGCTGGTGTCGTTCACCAGCGCGCGCAGAACCGGGCGCACGATATCGCGCAGATCCTTGTGGGCGATGGCATGAAAGCCAAGGTCCAGCACCTTCAGCGTCAATGAAAATCGGCGGCTATCCGGCACCTTGGCGACGTAGCCAAGCTCCACGAGGGTGTTGAGCATCCGAAAGGTGGTTCCGGGATCAAGCGCCGATTTGAGCGCGATTTCGCTGAGCGTCATCTCCTCGTTGTCGGCGGTGAAGGCCTCCAGGATCCGAAAACCCTTGGCGAGCGACTGGACCGTGCTGCGCAAACGATCCGCCGCAGCCGAGGCTGCGGATTTGCTGGCGCTGACGCCTGTGCGCTTGAGGCTGGACCTGGACAACGGTTTCTCATTTTTCGGATTACGAAAAATATTTCGGTAATAAACGATGGTTATTTGTCCTCCGGTCCCGAGTCAACGTCTGCTCGAGTTCCGAGCCGCGACAGAACGGCGCCGCGCAGCCGGCTCCAGGGGAAGCCCTCATCCTGACGAGCGCGCTCTTGCGCGCGTCTCGTCCGCCTACGTTGCTTCGCAACTTCGGCGCGATGTATT
>JAQGJF010000658.1 GCA_028290765.1 Tardiphaga sp. | reverse complement strand
GGTATCGCGGGCCGAACAGTCAAAAGAAATCAAAGAGCTGCAACCACTTCGCCCGATCACTGAGGATTTACGGCAACACAGAATGTCGGAAAAGCGGCGAGCCGCCGGCGGGACCGGCTTTCGGGCGGCGAGATCCAGGCGGAAATCCGGTGTCTTTCGGCGACCGGAACCCATCATCATACCGGCAGCAGGAAGCGCCGATTCTCAGTTCGAGACCAACGCATAGAACGCCAAAACCGGCGACAGCCCCAGCACGGCCGACCACATTCCGAATACCGAAACGATAAACAGGTCATGCGCGCGAAGGCGCCAGCCGTTAGTCGGAAGCCTGCTGGTGCGGACCGTGATGCTCATATTCTCCCCCCGTATCTTTTTGTTGTTAGATTCAATAAGCGCCAGGCTCTAAAAGTCCGGCCGCGGTTTCGGTTGTCTTTGAATGTTGGCTGAAACCGAAAATTAACCGAAAGGCAGCCGGTCCCGTTCGGATCCGTCACCGGCAGCGCCGAAGTCTTGGTTGGGAAGGGAAGTCTTGATTGGGAAGGGAAGCATCGCGCCGGACGATGCCGTCCGCGCTCTATCGACCGAAGCTCTGCCTGATCGCCTCGGCGTTTTCGTGCACCGCCTGGTTGGCAAGGCTGACGAAGATCGCCATCGCGATGATCAACAACACGCCCATCACCACGCGCGTGCGGCTGACATGGCGCGCCAGACGCCTGACGGGATGCGGATTCGAAGGAACGGGCTTCTCGTCGTTTTCCATCGATCTCGCCAATAGCAGGCTTCGAGCCAAACGGCGATCACAACGGCGTTGTGCTCTCACATTACCGACGCGTCGTAACAACCTGTTCCAATTGGTCCTGTCCACGATCGGGCTGATGTGGTCTACGACGAGGAGCGTAGCAACCGGAAACAAACAACAATGCCCCCTAACGACAAGACCAAGGACACCGCGCCGAAAAAGACCCCGGTCACGGAGAGCAAGGTCGTCGAAACCGCTGCCAAGCCTGAAACTTCCAAGGCTGAAACTTCAAAGCCTGAAACTTCAAAGGCCGAAACTTCAAAGTCCGAAACCTCACCGAAAGGCGAAGCCAAGCCGGACGCTGCATCCAAGAAGCAAGCCATGGGCGAGGGGCAAAAGCCGGTGACCCAGGCCTACAAGGACAATTGGAACGCGATTTTTGGGAAGAAGAAAAAGCGCTGAACAGGAAGAGCGCGGTTAGCGCATGTCCCGGCGAAGTGGGATCCGGTTCGCCGACAAGGACATGCGCCAAAACGAGAATCCACGGCGCTTCCCGGTGATATTGGATCACCGAGTGATCCAATATCACCGGGAAGCGCCGTAGGTCATCGATCCGGCGATCAGGCATGCCGAAAACGCCGTTTGCGCTCGAACGGATGTGGCTCATGATGAGACGCGATCGCTGCAGCAACGCCAGCTACTTTTGCGATCATCGCGGCGTTCTCGCTCAACCGAATCCCTGGAGGTCCAAATCCCTGGGGTCCAAATCCCTGGGGGTCCATGTGAAGAGAACGGTCGACCGGCGGACGTTGCTCAAAACCGGAGCGGGCGCGGCGGTCTTTGCGACGGCGGCGTCCAGCGCGGGATTGTCCCAGGTGTTCGGGACCGATCCTGAAGGCGGAACGGTTCCTCTGCGGCTGCCCAAAGGCGCGATGACCGACCTCGATCGAGGCCAGTACGTCAGCAACATGGAAATCCATTCCCATCTGCCCGGCGCGTCGGTCAACGGCGGCGAGCCGTTCGGTTCGCTGTGGGCCAAGGGCGCGCAACGCATGCTGGTCGGCGGCGGCGGATTCGTCGATATCTCGGATCCTCGCAAGCCGGTTGTCGTCAACAAGGGCGTGTACAAGGGCGGCCTTGCCAACGTGGTGTACAACACCCGTCTGCAGAAGTGGCTCCTGATGACGGCGGCGCAGGTGCCGCTGACGGATCCCAGTCCGCAATATCCGCGCGGCAAGTATCATGCGGAATATTCGGCGAAATCCACCGGCTATAAGGGGCTGCGAGGCCTCTACAGTTACGACGTCACCGATCCGCTGAAGCCGGCTCTGCTGCAGGAATTCAGCACCGGCGAGACCGGCTCCGGGACC
The DNA here is from genome assembly GCA_028290765.1 of Tardiphaga sp. The sequence goes on along the minus strand of JAQGJF010000658.1, from coordinate 2,667 downwards.
CACATGAATTTCTACGACGGCGGCAAATACGCCTTCCTCGATTGCGGCTGGGACGATCAGCTGCGGCAGGAAAGCAGCGAACGGCCGTACTCCAATGCGCTGATGATCGTCGACATGACCGACCCGGCCAGGATCAAGGAAGTGTCGCGGTGGTGGGCGCCGGGACAGCGTCTCGACGAAGAGGAACGCTACCGGCAATATCCCTTCGCCGGGGACCGCTCGTCCTGGACCGGCAACCACGGCGCCTGCACCGTGCCCCTTCGTATCGAGGATGGCGGCACCGTCGGCTATGGCGGCTGGGGCATCTTCGGCATGTATGTCCACGATCTGACGGACATCACCAAGCCGAAGACCTACGGCCACGTCGCCAACGACATCGAAGGCATGGGCGGCATTCCGTTCCATACCTGCTATCCGTTGGTGGCCGATGCGTCGAAGCCTGAATTGCAGAATCTGGTGATCGGCGTCTTCGAATCCCTGGAAGCGGATTGTCGCGAGCCGTTTCACACCAGCTACGTCGTCGACGTCAGGGACAGGACGCAGCCCAGGATCATCGGACAATTCCCGCGTCCGGTCGCGCCGAACGGCGCGCCCTATGCGGATTTCTGCCAGGCGCGCGGACGTTTCTCGGCGCACAACATGCAGTCGTGGATCGCACCCGGCCGGATGCGTCCGGAAATCGTCGCGCTGACCTATTTCAACGCCGGCCTGCGCATCTACGACATCTCCAACCCGACGCAACCGAAGGAGGTCGCGTCTTTCGTGCCGCCGCGCGACGGCAAGATCGAGGACTTTGCGACCTGGCGGCGAGGGACCTCGGAAAACGTCTTCATCGAGTGGGATCGAAACCTGATCTGGCTGTCGACCCATGAAGGCGTCTACTGTCTGTCGACGCCCGCCCTGGGCAAGCCGGTTCTCGAGCCGACGAAAGTTTCGCAATGGTCGGCGCCGCATCTGAACGCGGGGTGGGACGCGTAACCGACGTGAAGCAGCCGCCGCAAGGACAACGTCACCGTGCCAGCGACATCCATCGTTCGGTTGCACCGATGGCTGCTGCCCATAGCCGATCCGCGGGCTGCCCGCGGTGCAATGCTTTTCCGACTTCGCAAATGGCCAGGAAGGCGCTGGATCGCGCCTCTTCGACTTCCAGCGGCTGTTCGCCGTCGGCCTGAACCAGACCGACGAGCCCGTTCAGGATCGGCAAGGCTGTTTGCGCCGGCTCGCGCTCGGCCGCCTTCAAGGCTTCGATGACTTTGGCGGCTTTCTCGGAATCACGCATGTCGACTGACCGATCGTGGGCTTTTGAACGCCAAAGGATAGCACGGGAGCCGAATGGGTCCGCGCCATCTTTTAACCGTTGGCCATTCCGCGTCGCCGGCGAGACCGGTGTTGCAGAAAAATAACACCGGACTGGAAATAATCATTGTCGCCGATGGCCCGGTACAAGCTGTCGCAGTTCCAAGGTAGGATCCGCGACATTGAAATGATTCGTTTTGGGGCAAAAATGAACTGGATGATGAAATCGGCGCTCGGCGCCATGTCGCTCGCAGCTGTCGTGACGCAGGCCAACGCCGCCGACCTGGCCGCCCGGCCTTACACCAAAGCGCCGCCGATGATCGCCGCGATCTATGACTGGAGCGGCTTCTATATCGGCGGCAACGCCGGTTATGGTTCGGCGCGCAACTGCTGGAACCAGACCGTCGGCTTCGCTCCCGGCGTCGCCGAAGGCTGCCATGACGCGACCGGCGCCGTCGCCGGCGGACAGATCGGTTATCGCTGGCAGACCGCTGCCTGGGTGTTCGGTCTCGAAGCGCAGGGCGACTGGGCAGACCTCAAGGGCAGCAATTCGAGCGCCGTGTTCGGCGTCATCAATCGCAGCCGCCTCGACGCCTTCGGCCTGTTCACCGGCCAGGTTGGTTATGCCTGGAACAACGCGCTGCTTTACGTGAAGGGCGGCGCTGCCGTCACCAGTGATCGTTATAGCGGCTTCGGTACGGGTATCGGAGCAGAGTTCGATCGCGCCAAAGAGACCCGTTGGGGCGGCACGGTTGGCGTCGGTCTGGAATACGGCTTCACCCCGAACTGGTCGGTCGGTATCGAATACGATCATCTGTTCATGGGCGGACGTGACGTCACCTTGACGGCCACTGGCGTGTTGGCGGCACCCGCTGGCGCGCCCGTGCGCACCGACCGTATCGGTCAGGACGTCGATCTGATCACGGCGCGCATCAACTACCGTTTTGGCGGCCCGGTCATCGCGAAGTACTGATCGATCCGTAAGGCTTGAACAGCCGCCGGCGTCCTTGGGGATGCCGGCGGCTGTTTTGTTTTTACAGCCCATCTTCGAGGGTGGCCGACAGGACCGGCTGCAGCGCTCCCGCCGTTGGCGCAACGGAGGTCACGCCGGAGGAAACTGCTATTCGGTGCGCTGACGTGGCCGGTTGTGGCGCATGCGCAACCGACGAAGACAAAGCGCATCGGACTTCTTCGCGCCGCGCCGCAGCCGGTGTAGAATCGCTCAAGGATGCACCGCGGAAGCGGCTTCAGGAACCAAGGGAAACAAAATGCGTTCATTCAAATTTCGCAGCGCGCTGGTCGCCCTCGTTGCCGTCATGGCCGCGGGTGTTTCGTTGGCGCGCGCGGACAGCGGGACCATCAGGATCAACG
>JAQGJF010000645.1 GCA_028290765.1 Tardiphaga sp. | reverse complement strand
TCGGCGCCAGGCTGCGATAGGTCCGCGCCAGCAGCAGCGCGCCTTCGAGCTGGCTGAGCACCAGCGTCGCCACCAGTTCGGCGTCTTCGGCTGTCATGTCGAAACGCTCGAGGCCACGCTTGATCTCGAGCTCCCATTTCTGGAAGGCGCCGCGGGTCGCGGCGCCGAGAATGTCGGATTGCGCGGCAGCTTCAAGCGCGGTGGTCGCGATCGGGCAACCTTCGGTGTAGCCGGATTTTTCCAGGTCCGACGCCATGCCGCGGGCGATCCGGACGAGAAAGACGTCGGCACTCTCCGAGGTCTCGGCGGCTTTGGCGATGGCGGCGCGAACGGCTTCCCCGGCCAGGGTCAGCGCCGCCTCGCCGATTTCTTCCTTGCCCTTGGGGAAATGGAAATACAGCGACCCGCGTGGCGAGCCCGCGGCCGCCAGGATGTCGTGCAGCGCGGTGCCGTGGAAACCCTGCTGGCGAAACAATTTCGCCGCGGCGGCCAGGGTTTTTCCTTTTGAATCAGTGGCTTTTGGCATGCCGCAAAATAGCGGTTGCCAATCGGTATGTCGACCTTCATAATATGTATGTCGACCGACATAGTTTTGCCCCGGCTTCAGATCCAATCCAAGGAAAGACAACCGATGACGATCCTCGCCAACCTCGCTCTGGCCGCCGCCGTCATGCTGACCGGCGCCTCCGCCGCTTCGGCGCAAAGCCTCTCGGAAGACCAGGCCCGCGCCGTCATCGCGCCCTGGTACAGTCTGTTCAACGTTGCCACCCGAGGTGACGTCAAAGCGATCCAGGAGCAGATCCTGACTGCGGACTATGAATCATGCGCGGGCTATCTGCCGGGCGAATGCTGGGGGCGGGAAACATCGATCAAGGTAGTCTCGGGTTTTGCCACCACGATCCCGGACATGAAATTCGATATCAAGGAAGTGCTGGTCGCCGGCGACCGCGTGATCGTGCGCGGCGAGGTCACCGGCACGCCGGCCGGTGACATGTTCGGTGTGCCTCACACCGGCAAGAGCTTTCGGATGATGGCGATCGATATTCAGACCATCAAGGACGGCAAGATCGCCAAAACCTTCCACATGGAAAACTGGCTCAGCGCGATCGGTCAGCTCCGCGCCAAATAATCCGCATGGCCTTCTTGCTCGGCGTCCTACTCGGCGCCGAGCGTCCGGATCTCCCACGGCATGATGACCTTGCGAAAAATCACCGGATCGGTCCAGCCGACGCTTTCGCGGCCGAGATGGCCACCTTTCGGATTGATCCAGGCCTCTTTCGGGACGTCGCCGCTGTTGAGCAGCAGTTCGAGGTCGACGATCGGGACCTGGGTATCCTTGGTGCCGCCGATCACCAGCATCGGCGCCGTCGGCTTGCCGAGCAGGCCCTGGCTCTGCAGCGAGAGCTTTGGAAATTCGCGCGCCAGATCGTCGGTGCTGGTGACGTTGTCGACGACATTCATGAAAGCGGGGACGACGTCGAACAGATATTCCCGGTTGCCGAGCAGATTGGCCTTCAGGAATTCGGCCTGGAAACCGTTGTGAACCGGCGGCGACTGCACCACCACGCCGCGCAGCCGGTCGTGCTCGACGATGGCGAGCTTGGCGCCCCAATAGCCGCCGAACGAGACGCCGTGCATCACGATGCGCTTCGGATCGATCTCCTTGCGGGTGCCGAGATAGTCGATCACTTTCGACAGCATCCGATCCGCGGTGGGGCTGACTTTTAGCGGCGCCTGACCAGTGCCGGGGCCGTCGACGGCGAAATAGCCGATGCCGTGCTCGATCAGCGCGTTGTAGCTGTCGGCCATGGTCTCCTTGCGGCTGTCGAGGCCGCTGACGGCCAGGATGAGCGGTGCAGGGGCCGTCGTGTTGGGCGGCAGCCGCAAATAGCCGACGATCTCCTTGCCCTCGAAGGGAATGCGGACGACCTCGAGGGCTGGACTGAACGACGCCGTGCTCTTGACGAAGGCGTCGAGCGCTTTCTGGTAGGCCGCCTTCTTGCCGGGGGTCGAGGCGACCGGCCATTGCGCGAAATAATACAGCCGCCAGGCGCGCAGATAATTGGCCCGCTTGTCCTCCGCCGATACAGCGGCTTCCGCCTTGGCGATATAACGATCGGCGACCGCGCCCCAGTTGGCGGCCCATTCGTCGCCGTCCCGGGTCTTGATGCCCGCGAGCGCATCGCGCACGTCGGCGGGGTCGAGCCCAAGCAGCGGATAGTTTTTCCGTTCGGCGCGGGCCTGGGATTCCACCTTGATCTCGTCGATGGTGCGCTCCTGCGCGACCTGCGCCATGGCGGGCGCCGGCAGCAGAAAAGCGGCGAAGGCGAAGCCGACCAGGCGGCTGGCAATACGATATGCTGGCATTTCTCTCCCCGAGATTTTTGGCGAGCGACGCCGATTCAGGACGTGCTCGCTTCCGACCTGTTCGATGGGTCGGTTGTGCAGCCATCATGACCTGATTTGCGGCGACATCAACAGCCGAAGTCTGGGGAGGTGGATCTTAATGGATCACGTTTTCGGTGCTGCGGCCGTTGCTGCGCTGCCGGTGACGAGGTTGAGCGATTTAAGCTCGTCCGGCTTGAACACGAACAATTTGTCGTGCGGGGTTTCCATCGCATGCACCCAGACCTGCAGGCTGACGCCCATGTCGGCGAGGTAGCGCTGACACCGCGCCGAGATGCGCTGCGCCACATCCATCTCGTCGCGCAGCGGGCCACCGGCGAAAGCGAGCGCGGCCACCTGATGCACGCCGATCGCAGCCTTGTCGCCGGCGCGGCGCTCGACGCCGCCCGCGAACACCAGCGGACAGGACGAGCCGCAATATTTTCCCGCCTCGACCTCGGTGGCGAATTTTCGTTCGCGGATCAGCCGCCCCATCGCCAGCGCATCGCTCACCGAGCCGCCGGGCGAATTCAGCACCACGGTCTTGATGTAATCGCCGCGCTTGCCGACCTCGCCGGCGAAGGCGTCCGAACTGCCGGGC
>JAQGJF010000635.1 GCA_028290765.1 Tardiphaga sp. | reverse complement strand
GCGTGCCGCGGATGAATTTGCCGGTGCCGGGATACTTCACGCGCGCTTCGCCGATCAGCCGGTCCCGCTCCAGGCCGAGCGTGTCCACCTTGTCGAGCATGCGGGCCAGCAGGGCCTCGGCCGGGCCAATCGCGATCCCGGCGCGCTGGAGCTGGCGGATCTCGCCGCGCTGGCGCGCGATCTGCGCGCGCATGCGTTTGATTTCATGGCGGATATGGTCGAGTCCCATCGGCGTTTTCCGGGTTGCCCGGACATAGAACAAAACACGAACTTATGAGTCAATGGCCAACCAGCGGGCGTGGTTGGCGGGCGGCGCAGCTTCGGCGGAAGCGGGGTCGTGGTTTGAAGTGGAGGTGGCCAAAGAGCGCGTTGATCGTGAACGGCGGATTACGCCTACCGCCGTTGCTCTTCGAGCAATGGCGGAAGGCTCCAATCCGCGCTACGCGCGACTGAGCAGGTAGACTAGCAGACTCACGAGTCCGCAGACCGCAAGCCCGACCATTGTGGCTTGAAAGTCACCGGATTTTTTGCCCGAGAGAATGAGCACAAGTTTGCCGATGGCGAGTGACACCAACTCGGCAATTCCGATCACAATGTTAAAGAAGAGTTCGCCCACTGCTTAGCCATATCGAAGTCAGCCCGTAGGACGGGTTGGAGCCGCAGGTGTAACCCGCCTCTTTATCGATCGCAAATCGCGGATTACACTTCGCTACAATCCGCCCGAGTTTTGCAAAACCCATCACCCGCGCGAATGCCGCGATGGGTTTCGCTTCCGCTTCGCTTGTTGAGCTGCTGCCGATGGAGGCGCTCTACCCATCCTACGGGCTGTGATCGGTTCGGCAGGGTTGGCGCCTATGGCACGCCATCGACGGCCGGTCGCCTGAACCCCATGGCCATCCACGCGCGCAGCAACTTCAGCATGAATTTTGCGGAGTGGCCTGGATAGTTCGCCATATCGTCTGGCAAGACCACACCCTCCGGTCGTTCGGCCGTCATCATCCGCATGGTTGCCGGCGGAATATCGCCCGGAAGGCGGCCGCGATAGACCGTGAGCCAGTGCCCCTTGGTGAAGTCGAGGAACATGGCTGTGTTGCAACAGCGCGCAACCACTCGCCGCGTCGGCGAATCCGGTTTCAAACGTCGCTCCTCGACAAGGTCCCCGCCCTGGACGCAGCGCACCCGGTCCTTGCGATAGAGAACGTAGTCCGTACCGCCATCCTCGGCCAAAACAGAATCGGCACCGGGCATTGCCTGATACCGGCGGCCCGCCTCCTGGCAGCTCGCACAATAACAAATGCCTCGCAAAATCGGATCCCCGACGATCCGGAGCTCCACTTTGCCGCACCGACAAGGTGCCGAGATACGCTCATGAGTCATTTGGTATCGCCTTTATTTGCCCTCGAACCCGGCTGCGCCGCTGACACTGCGTGCGATCGCCTTGATCAGCCCGCAGAGGGTGAGCTCTGGAAACACATCACCCGTCGCCGCGATGGGTTTCGCTTCTGCCTTCGCGGGTTGAGCCCCTGCCGATGCAGGCGCTCTACCCATCCTACGGGCTGCCAGCAATAGCCCTCGCGCGTCGCCAGCTTCCTTGTGTTGTACAATGCCGTCATCCAGGGCGTGTTCTCGCCGTTGGGGTCGTACCATTTCAGCGGTTCAGCCATCTCAGGCATCCCTTCTTACCGCGGGCGTACCCTTGATGATCGTCCCCCAGCCATGTCACGCGACCGGATCATCCTTCTCTTCAATCTTGATGAGGGTGGCCTGGAAACTCAGGTCCGGCGCCTGCCTTGCCGTGCCGGTGCAGTTAGCCGTCTTTTCCATGGAAGTACCCGCCAGCGTCAAATCAAGGTCGTCGATGCCGAACAGCGAAGGTTGCCCCTCCGCGTGGCGCCGTGTCGCGATGGCCGCGGTAAAATCGTCGCCGTTCACCTGATATGATCCGCTGTAGGTCAGGACGGAATCGCGGCCGGACATCCGTCCATCGATCAACGTGATCATGCCGGTGCCCTCGCCGCGCGGCGTCTTGAACCACACCGCGTATCTGCCGTTCTTCAGCATGCGCACTCCTCAAGCATCGCCCCGAACCCCGCTGGATAACCAAGCGAGGCGACGTCGGGCTCCGTTCCGCGTTCGGGCACGGTTAGCACGTCCGCGGGACCGGGCGAAGTCCATCGAGACATCGCTCGCGAGCGATGGGTTTCGCAAGAGCTCATATGCCGTAACCTCCCCGTGGGGAAGTGCCGCACCCCGATCAAACCATCTTGCGGGCGACGCGGTACCGGCCGCACAGTAAAATTCTCCGATGCACATTCGGTATAAGGAGGTTCGCGCTGCCGGACCCGGCGGTCTCGCGGATCCCCGGGGAACAACAAGGGAGGGCAACACCATGAAACGCTTACTCCACGCGCTTGCCGCGTTCGCCATCGTGCTCGCCGGCGCGGACGCCGCGCTGGCCCAAGCCTGGCCGAACCGCCCGATCCGCATGATCGTGCCCTACACGGCGGGCGGCTATACCGACCTGATGGCCCGCCTCGTCGGGCAGAAGATCTCCGAGGCGCTCGGCCAGCCGGTGGTGTTCGAGAACAAGCCCGGCGCCAACGCCATCATCGGCACCGACGTCGTCGCCAAGGCCGCGCCCGACGGCTACACGATCGGCACCGTGATCGCGGCGCATGCGGTGAACGCCACGCTGAATCCGAAGCTGCCTTACGATACGCTCAAGGACTTCAGCTATGTCTCGCTGATGAGCGTCGCGCCGCTGATCATGATCGCGCATCCGTCATTGCCGGCCAACAACGTGAAGGAGCTGATCGCGCTCGCCAAGGCCAGGCCCGGCGAGCTCAACTTTGCGTCGAGCGGCGTCGGCGCCGCCGCGCATCTCACGATGGAGATGTTCAAGAGCCGCACCGGCATCGAGATGCAGCACATCCCTTATAAAGGCACCGCCGGCGCGCTGCAGGATACGGTCGGCGGCCGCATCAATGTGATGTTCGACGTGGTCGGTCCGCTGATGCCGCAGGTTCGCTCGGGCAACGCCAAGGCGCTGGTCGTTACCTCAAAGGAGCGCATTCCGGCGGCGCCCGAGGTGCCGACGATGGCGGAACAGGGCGTGGCGGATTTCGTGTCCGGCACCTGGGCCGGCCTCATCGCGCCGGCCGGCACGCCGAAGGAGATCGTCGACCGCATCGCCGCCGAAGCCAAAAAAGCGCTCGCCGATCCGGCGATGAAGGACAAACTCGCCGAGCAGGGCATCGTGGCGGTGGGCAGCACTCCAGAGGAATTCCGCGCCTTCGTCGCTGAGGAGATCCCGCGCTGGAGCAAGGTGATCACGGACGCTGGAATCAAGATAGAGTAGTGAGGGTCGGCAGAGACAGCAATGTACTGCCACTCCCGCCACGCAGTCCCGATCGAACCAGTCTCCGGCTCGCGTCTCCAAAAAAAGGGAATATTTCAAATGTAGGCCGGAGACTATCGGCGATTTCGCTCCCAAGTTGTTAAAATTTGGAGTATAGAGACGGACACACAATTCACAAAAAGCCGCAACTGGCGGGCACTTATCGGATTCTAGTGCCCACAATCTCTAGCTGAGCGACTGCCTGGCTGGGGC
>JAQGJF010000620.1 GCA_028290765.1 Tardiphaga sp. | reverse complement strand
GGGACCGATTTTGCGCTGGACCACCGTGCCGGCGATCGGCGCGAAAATGGTGGCTTCCCGGTTGATGCGGCCCTTTTCCTGAAACGCGGTGATGGCTTCGTCGGTCAGGCCGAGCATCCGCAGGCGGTTGCGCGCCGCTTCCAGCGCGGTCTCGGACGAGCGCAGGTCATTCTGCGCCGAAATCAACGCCGCCTGGGCCTGCTGAGTGTCCTTGAGCGGGATCGCCTTGCCTTCGAACAGGTCGCGCGCGCGCTTGTCCTGGATCTGCGCCAGTTCGAGCTGCGATTTGGCTTTGTTCAGTCCGGTCGCGGCGGCGACGAAATCATTCTGCGCCTGCACGGTATCCGCCGCCTCGATCACGAACAGCGGCTGGCCCTGGACCACGCTGTCGCCGGGCCGCGCCAAAAGCTTGGTCACCCGTCCGGCATAGGGCGAGAACACCGGCGTCGAACGGTCTTCATCGACCGCGATCTTGCCTTCGGTCACATGCTCGGCGCGAAAGGCGCGCCGGTTGACCGGCTCGATGGTCAGGCTGGCCCATTCGGCGGCCGAGGGCGTGTAACGCTGCAGGCCCTTGCGGGACTGGCTGGAAACGTCCGAATGCCCCCCCGGTGCCTTCCTGATCTGCCCGTAGCCAATGACGGCCACCGCCACAACCGCCACCAAGCCCACGCCCGCGGCGAGCCGCTTGCGACTAAGCATCTGAAATGGCTTGGTTAATTCTGTGGTCATGGGCCTTGACGTGTACTCAACGAGGATTCCGCCCGCGATTTTCGCAGCGCTGCGCTAATAGTGCCCAATTGGGGTTTCAAACAATCTAAAAGGCGCTCACCCTCGGTATTTTACGTTAAATTTTTGACACCGGTACAGCGCCCTCAGCCGCGCGCCGGCCAGCGCGGCGGATGACTGCCGAGCGGCATCGCCGGGCGTGTCCACACAGCCGGTGTCCGCGACAGCAACGCGGCATGGCGAACCGATCGCAGCGGTCCGAAACCCGACGCGGCATCTTCCAGCCACGGAGTGATGACGTCGCTCTTCAAGTCCTCGGCGGCGAGACCGTCGGCGATCCGGCCCATGTCCCACAGCCAGCGCCCGGTTCGCGCCAGCGATACCTGGACATGCCAGCTGCCGCCTTCGCGCGATTGCCGCGCCCGCGCCATCATGGTGCCGAACGCCATCAGATAGCCGGTGGCATGATCGAGCATCTGCGCCGGCAATTCCTTCGGCCCTTCGACGCCGGCAGCCTGCCCTTCCGCATGGTTGAAGCCGGTCGCGCATTGCACCAGCGAATCGAAACCGCGGCGCCCCGCCCACGGGCCGGCATGGCCATAGGCCGACAGCGACGCCGTGACGATGCCGGGGCTGATCCGCGCGGCATCGCTCGGCGAAAAGCCGAGTGCGGCGAGCGCGCCCGGACGATAGCCCTGCGAGAAAACATCCGCCTGCGCCAATAGATCGCGCAACACCTCCCGCCCCGCTTCGGTGCGGAGATCGACAAAACTGGAGAGCTTGCCGCGGCCGGTATCGATGGTGAGCCAGGGAATCGCCGGCAGATCGGGACTGGACATCAGCATCACGTCGGCGCCGTGCGCCGCCAGCGTGCGGCCGGCGACCGGGCCGGCGATCACCCGCGACAGATCCAGCACGCGCAAGCCAGCCAGCGGACGGTCGCCCGCCGGCCATGGTTTCGGGTCGGCCTCGCCGATTTTTTCGATCTCGACCAAAGGCAGTTTTGCGATCGCGCTGGCCTGCGCCAACGCCGACCATTCATCATGCGAGCGCATCAGCGCCACCACGCCGCCTTCGGCAATGGCCGCGGTCTCGAACGCCTCGCCATCCCATTGCGTCAGCGCGGCCTGGACCTGGTCGCGCTCCGCGGCGCAGTTCAAGACCTTGCAGACGGCGTCGCGGTGATGCGGGAAATTGGTGTGCAGCCGCACGAAGCGGCGGTCGCGGGTTTTGTAGACGCCGGCGATGACATCCCAGGCCGGCGGCGGCGGTTGGCCGTCGACGCGCAGATAACGCTCCGAACGGCATTCGACGACGGCATGGCGCATGTCGACCGTGACGGTCTGCGCTTGACCGCTGCGCAACTGCCAGATCTTCGCAGCCGCCAACCCTGCCGCCGCGATGCTGGCCTGCGCCGCGGCGGCGACGCGAAACGACGACGGCAATTGCGGCTCATCGCCGGTCAGCATGACGTCGTCGAGCGCGGCAGCATCAAAGCCGGCGCCGGTCCACAGATCAGCGAGAATTTGGTGGGGGGTGCGCATCGGTTCGCTCGTGGTTATTCGCCAAACTCAGGGTGAGGAAATCGTGATCCGCAAAACTTCTCCACGAGTCGTCCCTGCGAACGCAGGGACCCATAACCCCTGGCCTCAGAAGTGAAAAAGGCATCTACCCCCAGCGGCCAAACGATAATCCGCGCCGTATGGGTCCCTGCCTTCGCAGGGACAACGCGTTGATAGACAATACAGCGTTACAATCAATCATGCCGGTCGAGGATCACCAAATAACCATATCAAACATGACGCCGCTACTGCCAAATGACCGGCAGTGCGCATAGCATCCCGCTTTCCCCCTCCGACATGAAGGAGCCGCGATGGCCGCCATCGATCCCTTGACCGCTGCCGGTGTTTTACTGGCGACTGCCGCGACCGACGCGGTCTATGTCATGTTCACCTCGGCGGTGGTGGCGCGCCGACGGGTGCCCGCCGCGACCTGGAGCAGCGTCTGGTACGTGCTCTCTTCCTATGCCGTGATCAGCTATACCGAGAACTGGATGTATGTGGCTTTCGCCGCGGTCGGCTCATGGCTCGGCGCTTTCGCCTCCATCACCTTCCTGCACCGGCCGCCGGGCGGACCTCCGGTCGGGGCCTCGCCGGAATAGCGGCTTCTCGCCGCGACGACGCGATCGATGCATGGTCACGCCCGGCGACGTGCGATCGCGCCGGCAACGGTTTGCATGGTCACTCCGACCGTCCATCCCAGCATGATGATGACGGTCCAGAACAGCGCCGGATCGTGGCGAAGCAGGATCACGGTGACCGATACGAATGCCGTCAGCGTCGCGAGGAAGGTGCCCAGCGCGCTGAGCAGTTCGGCCGCATCCACCTTGCTCCATGAGCTGTCCGGTGGATGAAACGGCAGCGGCGGCGTATCGATGCCGAGGTAAAAGCCGACCGCACCGGCGATCATCATGATGAAGATGAAACCCAGCGACGTGAGCAGCGCAATGCTGGAACCGACATGGGCGGCCACGAACAATCCGCACGCCGCGCCGGCCATCGCGAGCCCACTGCGTTCCAGAACATGGGCAAATCTGCTTGCGCGGGATCTCATTGGCGTCACCTCGCGACGAGGTGCAGGTTAGGCCATTTTTCGACGGTTTGGAAGCCGCCCGCCGACGCGGGAGCCGGTGTTTCTGCGATGAATGCTCCGGAAACCTGTGAAAGCAAGGCGATGGCGTGTCATATCATGTCGACGCCACCTTCATGACATCCAGCGTGCCGCGAAAGATCATCTCGACGGCGATGTAGAGAATGACGGCTAGGCCGACATAGGCAATCCATCGATGGCTGTGCAGAAGGCGCGCAATGAAAGAAGCCGCCACGCCCATCATCGCAATCGAAAGCCCCAGGCCGAAAATCAGGATCATCGGATGCTCGCGCGCGGCCCCGGCGACGGCGAGGACATTGTCGAGCGACATGGAAACATCGGCCACGATAATCTGCCAGGACGCCTGAGCGAGTGTTTTCGGGGGCTTGCCCCCAGCATCTACTCCGGCGGCGGCTTCGGCGGCCGCCTTCGCGTCTTCGGGCCTGGAGGAGTCGCGCAACTCCCGCCACATTTTCCAGCACACCCACAACAGCAGAATCCCGCCGGCGAGCAGCAGGCCGACGATCTGCAGGATCTGCGTCGCCAACCCGGCGAACAGAATACGCAGCACCGTCGCGGCGACGATGCCGATCAGGATCGCCTTGCCGCGCTGCGCCTGGGGCAGGCCCGCGGCGGCAAGCCCGATGACGATGGCGTTGTCGCCGGCCAGCACGAGATCGATCAGGACGACCTGCAAGAGTGCGTTCAAGGCATCCGGGGTGAAGAATTCAGACACGGGTCAGTCTTCCTGGGCCGGCGCATCCGGATGCGGTTCGATCGATGGCTCGAGAAGCAGCGCCACCTGGTCCGGTTCGGCGAAAATCGCCGCGGCGCAACCCATCATGGTGAAGGCGCCGGCGATATCCCACAGCATGATGTTCTGCGGACTTCTGCGAGCGACGACGGCGGCGATCGCCGCATCCGTGAACAGCAGAATGCTGAGCGCAGGCAGTACGAGTTCGGGCTCCAGCAGGCGAATGATCAGGGCTGTGGGGGCCGCGATCAGCAGGCTCAACAGCGCGAGGATGCCGAACGATTCCCGCGAGGGGGTATTTCGCTGTGTCCCGCGGGCATTGGAAGCCATCATGTTGTCCCCCTGGCAAGTGGCACCGGGCAACAAAGGATAACGGCGGCGTACGACAACAATCGCCTGCGTTCCGGAGGGGTCCCCCTGCGGGACGCGCGTCCGATTGCAACGCCAGCGGATCTATCGCCGCCGGGCCTGTACAAACGTAATGAGGCCAGAACCGATCAGGACGATAACGATGACGGCGGCCAGCGCTTCCGCCGACGCCAGGGTCTCGTAGCATTTATTCCAAAACTCCAGCATGCGCTGGCCTCTGTCGAGAGGGCGCCTGTCACTGCAATTCAACCTCTCGCAAGAACGAACCTCCGCGACCCGAAATGCAATGATACGTTTCGTCGCGCGCGTTTTGATCGCGCGACAACATGACCTAGTGAAAATCCCGCGACTGCGGCAGGATCCGGACGTTGCGCGGATGGCGGTGCTTCTGCGGTGGATACTCCGGAAGCCCGTCGCGGTCGTTGTTGAGCGAGTCGGGCGGCACCGGTCCGGAAGGCACGCCGATCTTTCGGCCGAGCGCATCGTTGGCGAGAGCCATGAGATCCGGCGAGCGATCGAACAACCGGTCGGCGACCAGATGCACGACCTTTTCCGGGCTGCTCTGGATGCGGCCTTCGATCTCGATCAGCCGGGCGCCCATCACTTCCTTGCGGAACTGCTCCATCACCTTGGGCCACACCACGATATTGGCGATGCCGGTCTCGTCCTCGAGCGTCATGAACACGACGCCATTGGCGCTGCCGGGACGCTGCCGCACCAGCACCACCCCGGCGCAGCGCACCCGCTGCCGGTCATTGGCGTGCGAGATCGCCTCGCACGTCACCACGCGCTCGCGCGTGAACATCGGCCGCAGGAATTCCATCGGGTGGCCCTTCAGCGACAGGCGGATGGTCTGATAGTCGGCCACCACCTGCTCCGGCAACGGCATCAGCGGCAAGGGTTGCGCGTTCTCGTCGGGCTGCTCGCGCGCGGTAGCGGCACTGAACAGCGGTAATGGCACATCGTCGGGCAATCGCCGCACCGCCCACAGCGCGGCACGGCGGTCGAGCCCGATGGAGCGAAACGCATCGGCATCCGCCAGCAGGATCAGCGCGCGCTTGGGCAGCGCGGTGTCGCGGGCGAAATCCTCCAGCGAGGTGAAGCGACGGCGGGCACGGGCGGCGACGATGCGCTGGTCCCAATAGTCCTCGCGCTTTTTCTTTTTGTCATTTCCATCCGCCGGCGGAATTTCATCCTTCATTTGGTCGTCGACATCGAACACCTCGAAACCGTCGATCTGGCGAAAGCCGAGTCGCATGGCATGGTATTCCCCGCTACGCTCTTCCAGCGTGTTCTGGCCATGGCTGTGTGAAACGTCGATGTCGCGCACCTCGACACCGTTCTTGCGGGCGTCGCCGACGATCTGCGCCGGCGCGTAAAACCCCATCGGCTGCGAATTCAGCAACCCGCAGCAGAACGCATCGGGATGAAAACGTTTGAGCCATGACGAGACATAGACCAGTTGGGCGAAAGCCGCGGCATGGCTTTCGGGAAAACCGTAGCTGCCGAATCCCTTGATCTGGTCGAAACAGCTTTTTGAAAACACCGGGTCATAGCCGCGCGCGATCATGTTGTTGACCATCTTGTCTTCAAAATTCTGGATGGTGCCGTCATTGCGAAACGTCGCCATCGCCCGGCGCAG
>JAQGJF010000436.1 GCA_028290765.1 Tardiphaga sp. | reverse complement strand
GACGGCGGCAGTGGCGGCGGCACCGGCGCTTCGCTGGTCAAGACCGGCACCGGCACGATGACGCTCTCGGGCACCAACACCTATACCGGCGCCACCACCGTGAATGGCGGCACGCTGGCGGTGAACGGCTCGATCCTGGCGTCGAGCAGCGTCACGGTGAACGCCGGCGGCATGCTCGGCGGCAACGGCATCGTCGGCGACACCACGATCAACGGCGGCGCGCTGGCGCCGGGCAATTCGATCGGGCTCCTGACCGTGCAGGGCAATCTCGTGCTCACGGCGGCGTCGAGCTACATGATCGAGGTCTCGCCGGCCAATGCCGACCGCGTCAACGTCACCGGCAGCGCGACGCTTGGCGGTGCGGCGGTGAAAGCAAGCTTCGCGGCGGGGACCTACGTCGCCAAACAATACACCATTCTCAATGCCACCGGCGGTCTCGGCGGCAGCACGTTCGGCTCCCAGATCAACACCAACCTGCCGTCGGGCTTCAAGACCAGCCTCAGCTACGACGCCAGCAATGCCTATCTCGATCTGGCGCTTGCCTTCATCGCGCCGCCGAACACCGGCCTCAGCGCCAACCAGTCCGGCGTCGGCAACGCCCTGGTCAATTACTTCAACCGCAATGGCGGCATCCCCTTGGTCTATGGCGGGTTGACCGCGACGGGGCTGACGCAGGCCTCCGGCGAGACCGCGACTGGATCGCAGCACATCGCCATGGGTGCGACGACGCAGTTCATGGGATCGATGACCGACACCTTCGCCGCCGGGCGCGGCGGCGCTGCAGCGGGCGCGATCGGATTCGCCGACGCCGATGCGGACACATCGACGGCCAGGAGCCGCGCGGCGCGCGACGCCTATGCGATGTTCAACAACGCGCCGCTGGCCCAGGGCTATGATCCGCGCTGGAGCGTGTGGGCCTCCGGCTTCGGCGGTTCGCAGACCACCGACGGCAGCGCGGCTGCCGGTTCGAACACCTCGAGCAGCCGCATCGGCGGCGTCGCCGTCGGCGTCGACTATCGTTTTTCTCCGAACACTATCGCCGGTTTTGCGATGGCCGGCGGCGGCACCAGCTTCAGCGTGACCGGTGGCGGCTCCGGCCGCTCAGATCTGTTCCAGGCCGGCGGCTTCGTGCGTCACACCATCGGATCGGCCTACCTGTCCGGCGCATTGGCTTACGGCTGGCAGGACGTCACCACCAACCGCACGGTGATGACGGATCAGTTGCAGGCGCGCTTCAGCCCCAATACGTTTTCGGGACGTTTCGAGGCCGGCAATCGCACTGTCACCTCGTGGCTCGGAGGGCTTGGTCTCACGCCCTACGGCGCCGTCCAGTTCACCGCCGTCATGTTGCCGGCCTATGCGGAAAGCACCGTCGCCGGCAGCAATGCCTTCGCGCTCAGCTACACATCGAAGACCGTCAACGACACCCGCAGCGAACTCGGCCTGCGCACCGACAAATCATACGCGGTCAACGACGCCATCCTCACGCTGCGCGGCCGCGCCGCCTGGGCGCATGATTTCAACACCGACCGCGCCGCATCGGCGACGTTCCAGGCGCTGCCGGGTGCGAGCTTCACCGTCAACGGCGCGGCAGCGGCGCGCGATTCCGCACTCACGACCGCATCCGCCGAGGTGACATTCATCAGCGGCATTTCTCTCGCCGCCACCTTCGAGGGCGAGTTCTCGCAGGTGACCCGCTCCTATGCCGGCAAGGGTGTGGCGCGCTATTCTTGGTAAGCGTCTTGCGGGTTACAGGTGTAACGAGCACCCATCACTCCGGCTGAATCCCCGCCACCCTGGTATATTCTGCCCACCGCCGGCGTTCGGCCGCCACCGCTTCGTCGCAGGCGGCAAGGTCCATGGCGTCGTAGGACAGGCCGAACTCATCCATGCGTTGCCGCACTTCCGGCACGGTGAGCGCCGCGTTGATCAGTCCGTTCAACTGCTCGGCAATCTCCCGCGGCGTCGCCGAGGGCACCGCCATGCCGAGAAAGCCCGACAGCTCAAATCCCGGAAAGCTTTCGGCGACGGCCGGCACATCGGGGGTCGCCGGCGCGCGGGTCAGCCGCGTGATCGCCAGCGGACGCAGCTGCTTGTTCTGCAGATACTGGTTCGACGCGGTGGTATCGACGAACAGGCAATGGATCTCGCCGCTGATCAGATCGGCCACGGCATTTCCGATCGCGCGGTAGGGCACGCCCTGCAGCTCGATGCCGGCGAGATGGCTGAGATATTGCGGCGGCGTGCGCGACGATGCATTGAAATAGCCGAACAGCAGCTTGCCCGGCGCCGCCTTGGCCGCGGCGATGAATTCCGACAGATCGCGCCACGGCGATTGCGGCCGCACCAGCATGTAGGTGCCGCTGGAGCGGAACACGCCGACCACGGTAAAATCCCTCGCCGGATCGTAGGCCAGGTTGCGCACGATGCTGACATTGGCGGCGTGGGTACTGGTCGTGATCAAGAGCACCGTATAACCGTCCGGATCGGCCGCTTTCACGGCCATCGTCCCGATGATGCCATTGGCGCCGGGCCGGTTGTCGATGACGACGGGCTGCCGGGTCTTCAACTCGATCTGCTTGCCGATCAGGCGGGCGCTGATGTCGCCGGAACCGCCGGGCCCGAACGGAACGATGATCTTGATCGGCCGCGTCGGATAGGCGGCGGCATCGGCGGGGCTGGCCGCCAGCATGGCGCCACCGATCAGGCCCAGCAGGGTACGGCGATCGATATCGCTGTTTTCTCGCATGAAGCGTTCCTCGGCCCCGTCTTTTTGGACTGACGGGTTGCCTTGCTTCGTAATGAAGATTGCCGGCCGCGGCAATATCCCGTTCCGGGGCCGCAGCCGCCCGTCGGTTGCACATAAAAAAAAGCCCGCGCCATCGGCGCGGGCTTTCCAGGTTGAACGATACTTTCTGGTTGAAGGCTGCCGTCCTCAGAACAGCTGCGAGAACAGCACGTACAATCCGGCGGACAGCATGATCGCCGCCGGCAGCGTCAGCACCCAGGCCATCAGCAGGTTGCGGATGGTCGCCATCTGCAATCCCGAGCCGTTGGCCGCCATGGCGCCGGCGACACCGGACGACAGCACATGGGTGGTCGAGACCGGAAGACCGAACATGTCGGCGGCGCCGATGGTGGCGGCGGCGACGAGCTCGGCGGAAGCACCCTGGGCGTAGGTGAGATGCGACTTGCCGATCTTTTCGCCGACGGTGACGACGATCCGCTTCCATCCGATCATGGTGCCGAGGCCGAGCGCGATGGCGACGGCGATCTTGACCCAGGTCGGAATGAACTTGGTCGCGCTGTCCAGCGAGCCCTTGTAGGTGTTGAGCGTCGCCACGTCGCCCTTGTTGAGGTCGTTTTCCTTGTCCTTCATCAGGAACCGGATGGCCTCGGAGATGAGGTACATGTCGTTACGGGTGTTGCCGACCGCCTCGGCCGGCACCTTGTTGAGCGAGCCGTAGCGCTGCACCTGATCGCCGACGTCCTTCACCAGAACCGCGAGCGACGGGTAGGTGCCTTCGCTGATCTTGTGCTGGGACACATATTGGGTCACCGCCGGACGCGGATCGCCGATAATGCTGTGGCCGGCGCCCTTGGCGGCGATCACCTTCGAAGCGGCTTCCGAGGTCTGCTGGAACTGGGCCACCTGGGATTCCGGCAAGGCGCGGTTCAGCGCGTAGGCGGTCGGCACGGTGCCGATCAGGATCAGCATGATCAGGCCCATGCCCTTCTGGCCGTCATTCGAGCCATGGGCGAAGCTGACGCCGGTGCAGGTCGCGATCAACAGGCCGCGGATCCACAGCGGCGGCGCCTTGTTGCCTTCCGGCGCCTTGTACAGCGACGGGTTGCGAACGATCAGCTTCAGCAGCAGCAGCAGCACGGCGGCGCAGATGAAGCCGACCAGCGGGGAGAGCAGTAGCGCATAGCCGATCTCGGTGGCCTTGCCCCAGTCGACGCCCGAGGTGCCGTCGCGACCGCGCATGATCGCGTTGGCCACGCCGACGCCGATGATCGAGCCGATCAGGGTGTGGGAGCTGGAAGCCGGCAGCCCGAAATACCAGGTGCCGAGGTTCCAGATGATCGCCGCGATCAGCAGCGCGAATACCATCGCGAAGCCGGCGCCGCTCGACACCTGCAGGATCAGTTCGACCGGCAGCAGCGAGACGATGCCGAAGGCGACGGCGCCGGTGGAGGTCAGGACGCCGAGGAAGTTGAAGAAGCCGGACCACATCACGGCGAATTCCGCCTGCATCGAGTGGGTGTAGATCACGGTCGCCACCGCATTGGCGGTGTCATGGAAACCGTTGACGAACTCGAAACCGAGCGCGATCAGCAGCGCGACCAGCAGCAGGATATAGGGCAGGAAGCTCGTCACCCGGGCGCCGGTCGCATTGACGTCGACATAAATGCTGTAGGCGACGAACAGCAGCCCGGCCGCCATAATGCCAAAGAAGAGGATCATCGTCAGGGGGTTGAAACCCTTGTCGAGATTGGGCCGTGAGGCAGGTTGCACTGGACCGTCCCGGCCCATGGTTTGATTGAGTGCGAAATCGGTCATCTGAACGCCCCTTGTGAAACTTAATGCGAGGTTAATATTTGACCGTTTGATTTGAAGGTTGGATGACACCTGCGGTAATTTGCCGATTCAGTTTCATGTAGAACAAAAGAATCGGGGAACCGTCGGCGGTTGTTGCCGGCGGCGGCGCGCGAAACGGTCATCCCCCACGTCGCTTGAAGACGATCGCCAAACGCGATCGCCCGAACGCAAATGATCTCCCTCAAGCGGTCGGTTAACGAATGATTATCGATCCGCGAGATTACAGTTTTGTGACAACTGCCGTTTTGCGCCGAAATACGGGATTACCAGCGGTTGACCTGTGGAAATCGGTGCCAGGCGGCATGCGCATCGGGATGTCACACAACGTTCCGGATCGCTTGTTAGAGACCGCGCCGTGACTGCCAGAGCCATAGCCATTGCCATTGGGAGACCTGCATGACGATCCGAATTTCGCGCCGGCGCTTTCTTGCCACCACCGCCGCGTCGGGCGCCGCCACGATGGGCAGCATCGCGATGCCCTATCTCAGCCGCGCCGCCGATCGGCCGCAAATCACCCACGGCCTGCAATCCGGTGACGTGACCGCGGACGGTGGCGTGGTCTGGGCCCGTGCCGACCGGCCGGCGCGGATGATGGTCGAGGCTTCCACCACCGAGAGCTTCAGGACCATCCAGAAGAGCCTGTTCATCGACGTGGCGCCGGAGAGCGATTTCACCGCCAAGGCGCTGCTCGACGAGCTTCCGGCCGGGCAGGACATTTTCTATCGGATCAAATTCGCCGATCTGGCCGAGCCTACCGTGATCGGGGAGTCGATGGTCGGCCGCTTCCGCACCGCGCCCGCTGACAAGCGTTCGGTCTCCTTCACCTGGTCCGGCGATACGGTCGGTCAGGGCTTTGGCATCAACGAGGCCTGGGGCGGCATGAAGTGCTACGCCACCATGCACAAGTCGCGACCCGACTTCTTCATCCACTCTGGCGACAATATTTATGCCGACGGCCCGATCACCGCGGAAGTCAAACTCGCCAATGGCGAGATCTGGAAAAATATCGTCACCGAGGAAAAATCCAAGCCGGCCGAAACGCTGGCGGAATATCGCGGCGCCTACAAATACAATCTGATGGACAAGAACGTCCGGGCGCTGAACGCTGAAGTTCCGGTGTTCACCCAGTGGGACGACCACGAAGTCACCAACAATTGGTGGCCGGGCGAGCCGCTGACGCGGCCCGAGCATCTGCGCAAGAAATATGTCGACAAGAACATGATGCAGCTCGCGGCCCGCGCCGCCCGCGCCTTCCATGAATATGTCCCGATGCGCGAATCGATCGTCGAGCCGGGCCGGGTCTATCGCAAGATCTCCTATGGCCCGCTGCTCGACGTGTTCATGCTGGACATGCGCAGCTATCGCGGTCCCAACGGCGCCAACATGGAGGAAATCTATGGCCCCAGCTCCTATTTCATGGGCCCGCAGCAGGTGGCGTGGCTGAAGCGCGAATTGCTGAATTCACGCGCGACCTGGAAGGTGATCGCCGCCGACATGCCGCTCGGCCTCGTCGTGGTCTATGACGGCGACACGAAATTCGGCTCCGAAGCGGTGGCCCAGGGCGATGGCCCGGCGCGTGGCCGCGAACTCGAGATCGCCGACATTTTGACCTTCATCAAGCGGGCCAATGTCCGCAACACGGTGTGGCTGACCGCCGACGTGCACTACACGGCCGCGCATTATTACGATCCCAACAAGGCCCAGTTCCAGGATTTCGAGCCGTTCTGGGAATTCGTGTCGGGTCCCATCCACGCCGGCACCTTCGGGCCGAACGATCTCGACAACACGTTTGGGCCGCAGGTGGTCTATCAAAAAGCGCCGACCAAGGAGCAGGGCCAGAACCTGGCGCCGTCGTATGGCCTGCAATTCTTCGGACACGTGGCCATCGATGGCGTCACCGAAGTGATGACGGTGACCCTGAAGGACGTCGCGGACCAGAATTTGTGGTCGACGAAGATCGACCCGAAGCTGGGGTGAGGGCGCGTACTTCGTCATGGCCGGGCTAAAGCGCGAAGCGCGTCTTCGCGTACGTCCCGGGCATGACGAACTTAGACGCTCTGCACGAAGCGGCGCGTAGCCCGGATGAGCGAAGCGATATCCGGGGCTCTTCCCGCATATCGCTTCGCTCATGCGGGCTACAGATCTCTCCTCGCAATGACGACCTTGAACGTTTCGCCCTAAGCCACCTCGCGGCTGGCCTCGATGCGGTCGAGCGCGCCGGCGACGCGGACGCGGACGCGGAGCGAATTGCCGGGCAGGTAGGCGATCGGCATGTCCTCGATCTCGATGGTCTTGAGGCTCGCGGGATCGGCGCCGGCATGGATCGCCTTGCGTTCGGCAATGTCCAGCGCCGCCGCAATGGCCTCGTCCCGCGACAGGTCGCGGAACACCTGGTCGGCCTCGCCGCTGACCCGGGCGATCGCCGCGCCGACGGCGTTGGCGCAATCGCCGAACGGAACGCGGATGATCTGCGAAACCCCGGCCAGCTCCTCGGGCACCAGGAAGGCGCCGCCGCCGACCGCAACCAGCGGCGCATCGCCGGCTTCGGTCTTCATGCGATCGACATTCTCTTCGAGCTGCCGCGTGGCGTCGGCGAGCGCGGCTGAGATCAGATCCTTGGGGATCGACGCCACCCGGGAGCGGTCGCCGACATCGAGCAGTCCGGCGGCGACGGCGATATCGGTCGCGGTCAATTGCGCGCCGCCGAAGACCAGCGCGTCCTCGGTCAGACGGTAGCCGACGCTGAGCGGGCCGACCTTGGCCGAACCCCGGTCGATATGGCTGCCGCCGCCGAGGCCGATCGACACCAGGTCCGGCATGCGGAACAGCGTGCGCACCCCGCCGACCTCGACGACGGCATTGGCCTCGCGCGGGAATCCGTGGCGCAACTGGCCGATGTCGCTGGTGGTGCCGCCGACGTCCACCACCATGGCGTCCTCGAGCCCGGACAGATGCGCGGCGCCGCGCATCGAGTTGGTGGCACCGGAGGCGAAGCTCATCACCGGGAAGGCGATCGCGGTCTCGGCCTGCATCACGGTGCCGTCGTTCTGGGTCAGGAACAGCGGGGCGTCGATGCCGCTTTCCGCGGTAGCGTCACGGAACGCCGCCACGGTTTCGACGGCGAGGTCGTGCAGCACCGCATTGAGAAGGGCGGCGTTCTCGCGCTCGAGCAGGCCGATCCGGCCGAGATCATGCGACATGGTCACGGCGACGTCCGGGCAGATCTCCTGCAGGATATCGCGCGCCGCCACCTCGCAGCTTGGATCGAGCGGCGAGAAGATCGATGAAACCGCCACTGAACGCAGTCCGAGATCGCGGATGCGCCGCGCCGCCGCGCGCATGCCGGCGGTGTCGAACGGCATGATCGGCCGGCCGTCATAATCGTGGCCGCCTTCGAGCATGAAAATCTCACCGCGCACGCGTTCGGCCAGGTCCGGCGGCCAATCGCAGAACGGCGGCAGCGACGCGCTCGCCGGCATGCCGATCCGGATCGCCGCCACCTTCATCAGATGCCGGCGCTGCACCACGGCGTTGATGAAATGCGTGGTGCCGATGACCACCGCATCCACCGGCGCCCGCGCCGCGGGATCGGCGCGCAACGCCTTCAGGGCATCGAGGATGCCGGATGTCACGTCCATCGTGGTGGGGCGCTTGACGGTGAAAACCACCTTGTCGCCATCGAGCAGCACCGCGTCGGTATTGGTGCCACCGACGTCAATTCCAATGCGTCGCATCACGTTACACTCCAGCCTCGAAAACGGAACGAAAATCCAGGTCGTAGCCGAAGGCGCGGGGCCCGACGAATTCCAGGCCGCGCGGGCTGGTCAGGACGGCGGGAGCCCGCAGCGCCACCACGGTGACGCGCTGGCCGTAGCGGACCGTCTCGGTGCCGACGGCATGGCCCGAGACGCTCTCGAGCACGCAGATCAGGTCCGGACACATGGCAACGGCCTCGCCTTCGCGCCAGGCGACGATCCACTCGTTCTGGAACGAGAGCTCCAGCCGGGACCCGCGATCGTCGTCGGTGCCCTCGATCGTGATCGAGCCGCGCAAAAAACCTTCGGTGGTGCGGCGGGCGACATCGACGACCTTGCCGGTGAACAGCCGCTTGCCGGCTTCGCTGTCGAGCAGAGCGGCGATCGGGTCGGCATGCAGGCGATTGGCTTCGCGCACCAGGGCGCCGATCCTGATCGCGGTGGTGGTGGTGAAATGAATGCCCCAGTCCTTTACTTCGCGGCCGGTGCGCGGCGCCTTGCTGGTCGAGGCGATCGAGCCCATCTCGACGCAGATCTTGCGGCTCGCCCGTTCCATCCATTTCCAGCTCGGCACCTTGGTGACGATGGCCTCGATGCCGCGCGGATCGTACAGTGTGCAGGGGTAGGGTTGCAGCCCGCCGATCGCCACCGAGGTCATCTGCGCCTCGGGAAAGGCGCGTCCCATGCAATCGGCGTCGACGACGGGGATGCCGAGATGGGCCGCCGCCATCAGCGCCTGCATGCCATTGCCGCCACCGATCTCGACCGACATCACAGCGCGGAATTCAAAGCCGCCGAATTCCTGCTGCATCTCCACCGCGCGGGCGATGTTGCGGCTGTCGGCGAGGCGCTCCTGGCCGACCAGCGGCGCGCCCATATTGGAGACCACGGCGACGCGGTCGTCGTCATCGAGATCCAGCGGCGACATCAGCTGCACGCGATGGCCTTGCGCATAGAGCTGGCGCAGGTTGAGCAGGCCCAGATAGGGGCTGCCGCCGCCACCGGTGCCGAGGATCCAGGCGCCGACGGCCAGCGATTCGATATCTTCGAGCGTGATCTCGGTGAGAGCCGGCGCGTTCATGCCATCAGCTCCTCGACGACGCGCGCGGCGGCGGCGATGGCCAGGATCACCGGTCCGTCATAGGCCAGGCGGACCCGCGCCTTGTTGGCGC
>JAQGJF010000579.1 GCA_028290765.1 Tardiphaga sp. | reverse complement strand
AAGCCGCCGACGGCAGCGTCGTCGGCTGCCTGCAGCTCTGCATCCTGCCCGGGCTGAGTTCGCAGGGCGCGTCGCGCGGCCTGATCGAGGATGTTCGCGTGGCCACGCGCTGCCGCGGCCAGCGCATCGGTGAACAGATGGTGCGGTGGGCGATCGACGAGGCGCGGGCGCGGGGATGCAAGGTGGTCGAATTGCTGACGCATCACACCCGCGTCGATGCCCAGCGGTTTTATGTCCGGCTCGGATTTCAACCAAGCCATGTCGGGATGACCGTGCGGTTCTGAGGGGGCCGCCTCGCCAGCGCAGCGGTTCCTCTTCGCTTCCATTTGACGGTGTTGCAGACGAGCGGCGATCATCGATCGCGGCTCGCTTCGATCGGTGTGGGCGGATCGCGTTGTCTTGATTGCAAAATGCGCATCGCTGCTGATCCCGGTTAAGGCGCGATAAACGATCCCTCGCTCGGTAATTTTGTTCCGGGAACGAACGAAGCGGTTCGACGTATCCGCAACGGCTCCGGGCGCGTGGGGATCAATCATGCCAAACTATTCGATCGTCAGGGTGGGCAACGGCTATGTCGTGCAAGCGGACGAAAAAAGCATCCTGAAGATTGCGAGCCGGCGGATGGCGATCAGGCTGGTGGCCGAAGCATCCGAACTTCTCGACTCCTGCTGCGTGCCGCAGTCCCACCCGGAAGCCGGCCCGGCGCCATCAATCGCCCGTGATCCGTCGAATGTTTCTTGACGATTTTGGGCGGTTCCCCTATTCACGGCGGCGGGACACCTCCCCCCAACGGGAGGCTAGCTATCTGGAAGGATAGATTATGACTGCAGCGAAGCCCGCTTCGCGGCCGAATGTGCCGCATTTCTCCTCCGGCCCCTGTGCCAAGCGCCCCGGCTGGAACCCCCAAAATCTCAAGGATGCCGCGCTCGGCCGTTCGCATCGCGCGAAAGTCGGCAAGGCCAAGCTCAAGCTCGCGATCGAGTTGACGCGCGAAGTGCTTGAAGTTCCCGCCGGTTACAAGATCGGCATCGTGCCGGCATCCGATACCGGCGCGGTCGAAATGGCGCTGTGGTCGCTGCTCGGCGCACGCCCGGTGACCACCATCGCCTGGGAGTCTTTCGGCGAAGGCTGGGTCAGTGACATCGTCAAGGAATTGAAGCTGAAGGACGTCACCAAGCTGCATGCCGGCTATGGCCAGCTTCCCGATCTTTCCAAGGCCGATCCCGCTTCGGACATCGTGTTTACCTGGAACGGCACCACCTCCGGAGTGCGCGTCCCCAATGCCGACTGGATCAGCGCGAACCGCGAAGGCCTCACCATCTGCGACGCCACTTCGGCGGCCTTCGCGCAACCGCTCGTTTGGCCCAAGCTCGATGTCGTGACCTTCTCATGGCAGATGGCGCTGGGCGGTGAAGCCGCCCACGGCATGCTGGTGCTGTCGCCGCGCGCGGTGGCGCGGCTCGAAAGCTACACGCCGGCGTGGCCGTTGCCGAAAATCTTCCGCATGACCAAGGGCGGCAAGCTCAACGAAGGCATCTTCGAGGGCGAGACCATCAACACGCCGTCGATGCTCTGCGTCGAGGATTATCTCGACGCGTTGAACTGGGCCAAATCGATCGGCGGCCTCAAGGCGCTGATGGCGCGCGCCGACGCCAACACCAAGGTGCTCGCCGACTGGAAGGCGAAGACGCCGTGGGTGGATTTCCTCGCCACCGACCCGGCGATCCGCTCCAACACGTCGGTGTGCATGAAGGTGATGGATCCGGCGGTGACGTCGCTCGCGCCGGACGCGCAGGCCGATTTCGCCAAGAAGCTGGTGGCGCTGGTCGAAAAGGAAGGCGCGGGCTACGATTTCGCGCATTACCGCGACGCGCCCGCGGGCCTGCGGATCTGGTGCGGCGCCACCGTGGAAGCCGCCGATGTCGCGCTGCTGACGCAGTGGATCGACTGGGCATTCGCCGAGACGAAATTGTCGCTCGCGAAAGCGGCGTAAGTTTCTTCCTTACCTCGCCCCGCTTTGCGGGGAGAGGTCGGATTTCGCGCGAAGCGCGAAGTCCGGGTGAGGGGCTAGGCACTGCGCTCAACTCACCTCAGCACTCGCGGGCCGTCAGCGGCCCCTCACCCCGACCCTCTCCCCGTAAGAACGGGGAGAGGGAGAAGAATTCGCTTCGCTTGGCGCCGCCACTTTTTCCCACGCGAGGAGAGGGCGCTGAACCCTTCCTTAGTCCGACGTTGCAGGATCACATCCCATGTCCAAACCCAAAGTTCTGATTTCCGATGCCCTGTCCCCCGCCGCCGTGCAGATCTTCAAGGATCGCGGCATCGAGGTCGATTTCCAGCCCAACCTCGGCAAGGACAAGGACAAGCTCGCCGAGATCATCGGCAATTACGACGGCCTTGCCATCCGCTCGGCGACCAAGGCCACCGCGAAAATCCTGGAGAAGGCGACGCGGCTGAAAGTGATCGGCCGTGCCGGCATCGGCGTCGACAATGTGGAAATTCCGGCGGCGACGGCGAAGGGCATCATCGTGATGAACACGCCGTTCGGCAATTCGATCACCACCGCGGAGCATGCCATCACGCTGATGCTGGCGCTGGCGCGCGAGATTCCGCAGGCCGACGCATCGACCCAGGCCGGCAAATGGGAAAAGAACCGCTTCATGGGCGTCGAGATCACCGGCAAGACGCTCGGCGTGATCGGCTGCGGCAACATCGGTTCGATCGTCGCCGACCGCGCGCTCGGGCTGCGCATGAAGGTGATCGCATTCGATCCGTTCCTGTCGCCGGAGCGCGCCAAGGACATCGGCGTCGAGAAGGTCGATCTCGAGGATCTGCTCAAGCGCGCCGATTTCATCACGCTGCATACCCCGCTCACCGACAAGACCAAAAACATCATCGATGCCGCGGCGCTCGCCAAAATGAAGCCGGGCGTCCGGATCGTCAATTGCGCGCGGGGCGGGCTGGTCGACGAGCAGGCGCTGGTCGATGCGCTCAATTCCAAGCATGTCGCCGGCGCCGCCTTCGATGTGTTCGTCGAGGAGCCCGCCACCACCAACGTGCTGTTCGGGCATCCCAACGTGATCTGCACGCCGCATCTGGGAGCAGCCACAACCGAAGCCCAGGAGAACGTCGCGCTGCAGGTCGCCGAGCAGATGTCGGATTATCTCCTGAGCGGGGCAATTT
>JAQGJF010000567.1 GCA_028290765.1 Tardiphaga sp. | reverse complement strand
CTGCGCCTCGATCAGTTGTTCGCCGCCCCTGAACTGGCCAGCCGCGATGTAGTCCTGCACACTGGTAATCACCATCGGAATGATCGTCCACGGCTTGGAAATGCAGGTGGCCTCGGCCACCATTCCGACCTTCATGACCTGAGCCTCGATCTGCCCAAACCCTGCCATGAGAGCACGCCGTCCCGCACCCTCCGGAATCAGAACGCCGGCCGTCCGCATATTTGGAGTGACGATATCACCCGGCTTCAGTCCGAACTGCTCGACCCGTCCGTCGACGCCGGCGCGAATAAGGGTCTTGTCGAGATCGACCTGCGCTTCGGCCAATGCCGCCTCTGCGCTTGCCTTCTCCGCCGGCAGCAGAGCGCTCAGTCGCGTCATCGCGGACTGTTTGGAAGCCGTCGCGGCGTCGAGGGAGCCCTGGCGGCCCGCAACGGCCACCCCGAGCTTTTCGATGTCGCGCTGCGGCACCATTCCAGGATTGCGCTTCTGTAGTTCGCTTTTGGTGTCGAGCTCGTCCTGCGCCTGCTGCAGCGAGCCCTTTGCCTCCTGAAGCTGGCCTTCTGCCTTCATGACATCGGTCTGCGCTGACAGCATGGCGGCATCGACTTCGGCGATCTTGCGTTTGGCCGTCAGTAGCGCTGCTTCCTGCTTGGCGCTGTCAAGTCTGAAAAGCACGTCACCTTGCTTGACGGACGCGCTGACATCGACGTGCACCTCCGCAACCCGGCCGTTTACTTCGGTCATGATCGGGACGGTCCGGTAGTACAACGTCGCCGACGAGGTCGACGGATGATAATAGAAGATCATGGTAATCAGCGCGACCGTGAGCATCAGGCAGCCGATGATGCCAAATCTCAGCTCGAACCAAACCGAATAGAGCGTGATTTCGTGGCCGAAGCGCTTTCCCTGCCGATAGCGGCGATAGAGATAGTCCGGCAATATCGTCACGAGCGAGCAGAGCATGATCTCAAGCATGACCTTGAGGCTCCTTCATGGTGAGGTCGCTCTTTACGTCGGTCGCGTGGCCTGCGGTTTCGGTCGGGTCTGGTTCAGGCGGAACACCGGCCATCTTCTCGACCGACCCGGCAATCCTGCGCAGCGGCGTGCCGAAGTCCGGCAGGTCGATCATGGCGAGGAACAGTCCGATTACCCAGAAAAGGTGGTTGTGCGTAAACAGCGCCAGCAGGCCCAGTACGGCCACGATTTCAAACTGCAGCTTCTGCGACTTGTGGGCCATCCGCTCCGGCAGCGTGTGCAGGTGCAAATAGAGATTACCGACCCCGAGGACGGCAGCAATCAGCATGATGCCGACCACCACCATCAAAATATCGGTGTCACCCGGCGCGGTGATGAAGCCCGGCAGATGATGGGGGGCGCTGGGATGAAGTGCATCGCTCACGCAACTCTCCATTCTTCAAATGCGAGCTAAATTGCTGAACCTCGATCGAACGGGCCTGGACACCTCTGCAGAAACGGCACTCAATAAAGCGCGGCCCAGCGTCGCGAAAGCACGGACCGCTGGTGCCGTCGATCATCTCGCCACACCCGATGGCCGCTTGTCCAGCGCCATTGTGCCGCGACCGGGATCGCTTCGCAGTGCAGCGTGCCCCTTCTGCGCGATGCGACCGCGCTCGTCATCACGAAAAACCTCATCGCGTCAGGTTCGATTTTCTCTCGAACGCTTGCCCCAATCGCTCCACTTCGACGCTGGTGCAGAACAGCGCGAACAGGGACCCGACCAATATCACCCCGCGTCTGGCCGCGAGGAGGATGTCGATGCGCCAATCCAGTTCCGGAAGGTGTCTGAAAACGACGACGGCGAACAACGCGCTGCCAAAAATAAAGCCGAGGCGTCCCAGGAACAGAAAGATGTGGTTCAGGACAATGTTCGGCCGCCGCACCGGGATCGCAATATGCAGTTGCCGGTACCAGAAGCAGACCTGCGTAACCACCTGAACGCCGGCCGGCATGAGGTCGCCGAACGTGTCATGGGGAAGTTGCTGGCCCGGATTGACGGCGATCTGCCTGAATTCCGGTAATTGCTGCCAGACAAACGCGATCGCCCCCATGATCTGAATCGCGAGCAGCAGCAGATAGATTGCGGTCTGTGCG
The DNA here is from genome assembly GCA_028290765.1 of Tardiphaga sp. The sequence goes on along the minus strand of JAQGJF010000567.1, from coordinate 2,701 downwards.
GTTTCGTTGTTCGTCTTCATCCGGATCAACCCTGCCGACGAAAGTAACCTGCGTATCACAACACGTTCAAGCTCGACACCGACAAGCCAAATCGGCAATCTCTTGCCGTCCCGGCCTCGAGCCGGGACGACGCGCGGCCTTGCGTGCCAGGCTGCGGCTTGGCTGAGCGTCCGGGAGCACCGTCGTCACGTGGAAATCGTTCGCCTGATCCTTGCTCTCGCCTTGCTGGTGGCGGCGCTCGGCCTGATTTTCGGCTTCGCCATCCCCGCTTCCGGCCACATCCTGGAGATCGGTGCCGCGCTGTTCGCGCCGCTGACCTGGACCGTGCCCCTGATCATTCTCGCGATTCCCCGAAAACAAAAGCCGGCGTCGTCGCTGGCGACGGTCGGACGCACGATCGGCATTTTTGTGATCGCAGCATGCCTGTCGACAACAGGCCTTTCGCTGGCGCTCGTCAGCTTCGTCTTCGCGCGCGGAGGCTGGGCCTGGTTCGCTGTGCTGGCCATCGCGGCATTCTGGCTGGCCGGCGGGCTCTCGATCCATGTCGCCGGCCGCCGCTCGCGCCGGGCGAGCTAGCGATTGAACATCATCGCTCCGCGATGCCGGCTCGCCCGATCAGCAAGCCGGCGATGACGGCTGTGCCGGTTTCATTTGTTCACGAACGGACAATTGGACAGCCTGGCTGACGCTTAAGCATCCGCACCGGTAACACTACCGGCACCGCTGGACTTTTGATTTCAGAACATGCGTTATTGGTGCGATCGGCGGCAGTCATCTGCGGCGGGGAATGTCGATGAAGAGCATTACGGCGTCGGCGGCTCGCAGGCTTGGAAGATTTCTCACCAATGATTTCCACGAAATCTTTGGCTCGACGCACGACGAGTTGGCAGAGCGTCTGGGCTCACTGGCCCGCATCACGATCGAATGCATCGGCCGAAGCGACGCCTTGTACCACAATTACGAACACACCTGGCTGGTCACGATGGTGGGCCGCGACATCCTGCAGGGTTTGACGCTGTCGCGGCGGATCGAACCTTCCGATTATGTCCACCTCATCCTCGCCTGCCTGTTTCACGACATCGGCTATGTCCGCGGCGTCTTGAGCGGCGATACCGCCGACGAATTCGTCGTGAACGACCAGGGCGGCAAGGTTACGCTGCCGCGTGGTGCGTCGGACGCCTCGCTGTCGCCGTATCACGTCGATCGATCAAAACTGTTTGCGATCGAGCGGCTGGGAAATTCGCCCGGGATCGACGCGGGGCGGGTCGCGAGAGCGATCGAATATACCCGCTTCCCGCCGCCGCCCGAGCGAGAAACCGCGGACGCGGATATTCTCCCCCGCCTGGTTCAGGCCGCCGACCTGATCGGACAGCTGGGAGACCCGATGTACGCCAAGAAGGTCAACGCGCTGTTCTGGGAATTCGAGGAAACCGGCACCAACCGGCAGCTCGGCTATTCGTCTCCCGCCGATCTCGTCGATAAATATCCGGAATTCTTCTGGAACACGGTGTCGATGCACCTCGGCGAAGGCATCAAATATCTGACCCTGACCGTTTCCGGCCGGCAATGGATCGCCAATCTGCACCACCATCTGCTATGCGCTGAAAGCGCGCAGCGCCTGATGGGGCCGCAGCCCTGACAGGCGCCCCCTCGTCGTCCGGGCCTTGAGCCGGGGCGACGGGCCTAGAGATGCAAAATGATGCCATGGGATACGGCGAAATTCGTCATCGACCGTCCCGCAAGGCAGATGGCTCCGGTGCAGATCAACAGCGAAGAGGCAAAGATGATTTTCATGCGCGCGGTAGAGCCGGTAACGTTGGGCTCTCCGCGGCGCGCAATGACGCCTTCCAGAACAAGGCTGACAAAGAAGGCGATCCATAGCAGCACGAGACCGGTGGCTTCGGCATCGGTCACGTAAACATAACCGTGATAGCTAAGGGCATGAACGAAGCCCAGTTCGGCGACCGGCTGCCTTGGGTGAGATGAAACATATGCCAAGAACAGCCAGAGATGCGCTCCAAAACTGGCGACCCCAAGCGCTACGAATGCAGAAGCGATATCATTTCGGGTGAGCGAGTTCATCGTGCGCCCCTGGAGCCAGGTCACCTGAACGGTCCGCCGTTCGTTGCATGAAGGGATCGGGAGCCTCCCGAAGTTGCCGCCATTCCTCCGCTTCCGTCAGCCAGTATTCCGCTTCGGCCAGCCAGTGCTCCGCTTCTTTTCTGGCAAGCGTCGCGCGCTCGCGGGACATGATTTCCAAATTCTCGAACTGGCATTTTGGATTCATGGGCTCGATCCCAGTCGCCGCTCAGTCTAGCGCGCCCGGCATCAACGCCAACTTACGATTTGGTAATTCGCCGGGCGAGCGGCGAATCCCATTGGGGGTGCGACGTGTGATCCGGTGATTGTAACGGCTTATTTCCAATAGCGGATCTGTCCTAATTCCGCCTGAAGCAAGCGCGCTGTTCGCGGTGCTGCTTGCGAAAAACAGGAGAGAGATTTGTTACGTGCAATTTCGGTTCCCGGCGTCGGTATCGCCGTGATGCTGCTTCTGGCCGCCTCGCCCCGTGCTTTGGTACCATCTGCCTTCGTACTATCAGTCTTGGTACCATCTGCCTCGGCGCAATCCGCGCTACCCGGCGATACCGCCCGCGGCCCGCGGTCAGCAAAGGACGCCGTCTCGACGAGCGGCCCCGAGATC